>JAYVLW010000219.1:0-13083 GCA_043759315.1 Myxococcales bacterium | reverse complement strand
ATCCACTTGTTCATCGCCCACTTGTAGCAGGGCTACGCCGCGAGGACGAAGTCGAAGCGCGCACGGCGAAGGTCTTTCTCGATCGTGTGCGTCATGATCAGCGATGTATCGATGAACGGATCGCCGTCATTGTACGGGTCGTCGGCGAAATACAGCTGCGTGGTCAGGACCGGGAAGCCCTTCGCCTTGATCTTGATGTGGACGTGCGCCGGGCGGTAGCGGTCTCCATTGAGGTAACGACCCGGGACGATCGAGCGAAGGTCCCAGCGGCCCTTCGGATCGGTGGTGAGCGCACCGCGGAACCGGAAGCCGTCGAGGTCGTAGTCCCCGGCGGCGTTCGCCTGCCAGACGTCGATCGTGGCGCCGCTGATCGGCTCGCACGTGGTGGAGCGCAGCGTGCCGGTCAGCATCAACCGCTCGCCGGCGTCCTTCGGATCGGCGAGCACCGAGCGGTGCGGGGCGCCCCTCTTGTAGAACGGGCCCTCGATGTTCTTCGCGGTGGGATCCGCGACGCACGCCGAGGCGGGGACCGGCGGAAGGTCGTCTTCGTCGGGGATGTGCGGCGTGGGGGCGAGCGCATCGCGCGGTGCTGCCGAGGCGCGACCACGGCAGGCCGCGAGGATCAGCGTGGAACCGAAGCCGAGGCCGAGGCCGAGAAGCGAACGCCGGGACAAGTTGCGCATACAGGGTCAACGGGACAGCCCGCCGACCGGCGCACGCAAACCGGGGGCAACTCGAGCTGCCGATGGCGATAGACAGATCGCTCTTCCGAGAACTCAGGCTCGCACCGCGCTTGTCGAGCTAACCACGCGAGACTCCTCATCGGGCGCGATGGCATTCGCCCTGCACATCGAACTCGTCAGGAGAACAAGCCATGACGAAGAACATCGCAGCCATCGAGTTCCAGACCATCAACTTCGCCGACCTCGACGCCATCACCGGCGGCATCGACCTCGGCAAGATCAACGCGGCGGGGCAGAACGCCGGTACCACCGGTGCACTCGTCGGCGGCGGCGTCGGCGCCGTTGCCGGTGGGATTGGTGGTGCGGTCGGCGGCACCGCGTTGTTCCCCGGCCCGGGCTCGGCGGCGGGCGCGTTGGCCGGGGCGTCAGCCGGCGGCGGCGCCGGTGCTGCGCTGGGTGGCGGCATCGGGTACCTCGGCGGCGCGGCGACCGAGACCTGGAGGCAGACGATGCCGACGTGGCTCGGCGGCCGTTCTGAGTAACTGGTGATCGACGGCCAAGCCGTCGGAGCACCGCACGGGTCCGATCGAAATTCGGGCCCGTTGTCACGTTTCGGCATCCGATGCGCGGGTGACACTACACACCGTCAGCGAGTCCGCGACCTCGAACAAGCAAGTCCGCGCGCTCGTCGCATGGACCTGACGCTCGAGGGGCATCCAGTGTACGAACGGCCGAGCTTCGGCCCGAGGGTCATCAGGTGCGAGACCGGCTGAGCTTCAGCATCGCGAGCGCGCTCAGCACCAGGAACACCCACGCGGAAAACGCGACGTACACGCCAGGCGGCCCGTAGTTTGGCCCACCGGCCAACAACCACCACAGGCCTGTCGTACCGGCCCCGGCGATTCCGATTGGCAGGAGGATCTTGGCAAGACGTCGAATCATCATCTCCCGATGTGCAGCATGCGGGATGCCAGCGTCGCGTGTACTGGGATCGCGGGGTTAGTAGCGGTCGGGGAGCCGGGTGCGGGGCAGCTGACTACCCGCGGCCTCACGCTGGACATCGCGGGCTACCATGACTGGGTCGAGCCGTAGACGCCAACGTCGCGTTTCGGCTGGGGAGGCTCCGGAGGCCCGGGATCGGGAGTACGGTCCGCGGCCGCGGGCGGCGTCGCCGCGGTGCCGCGGATCGGTGGTTCGACCGAGACCTCGACGGCCACTGGGCGTACCGGGCGCTTGATCTCGCGGCCGCCGCGAACAAGCAGTGCGTCGGCCTCGGTGACGATCCACGTGATCGGGATCGCGGTGGCCGCATCACGCGCCTTCGCGACGAGCACGGTGCCGGCGCCATCGTTGTTGTCGATCGCGAGCATCGCGCGCCCGCGATCGAGCATGAGGCGGATCGCGGGTCCGGTGTCGTCGCCGATCGTGTCGTGGTACGCGGTAGCGGCGCGCGCGTAGTGCGTCAGGGCGAGGCGGTGATCGCCGATGTTCGCCTCCACGAGGCCGAGGTTGTGATGAGCGAACGCACGATCGCCGTGGCCAGCGGCGGTGAGGATGTCGCGCGCTCGGGTCAGCTCCTGGCGCGCGTGCTCCCAGTCCTTGCGCGCCATGTGGACCAGGCCGAGCGAGTTGCGGGTGAGCCCGGCCTCGACGCTGGTCGGCCCCCGGGTCGCCTCTTCGATGGCGAGCGCCTCGTGATAGGTGGCCGCCGCGTCGTCGAGCTTGCCGCGCAGGCGCAGCACGCCGGCGATGTTGTGCAGATCGCGCGCGAGGTCCGGGTGCCGCGAGGTGCGTTGCGTGCGGTCGATCGCGTAGGCGCTGCGGTGCCAGGTCTCGGCGGCGTCGAGATCGCCGGCCGCGCGAGCGACCGAGCCGAGCGCGGACTCCGTGGTCGCGACATCGATCGAGCCCTTGCCCGACAGCGCGATGAAGGCGAGCCGCGCGTCGGTGAGCAGCGTCCGCGCCTCGTCGAGCAGTCCGCGGTTGTACGCGATCAGGCCGCGCTGGCGCAGCACCATCGCTGCGAGCTGCGGCGGCGAGCCAGCGCGCTCGACGGCGGCGGCAGCGATCGAACCCGCATCCTGCGCGGCCGCGAGATCGCGGCGATCGCCGGCGGTGGCGACCCGCACGACCCACGCGCGCGCCGCGAGCAGGTCATCGTGTCCGCGCTCCGCGGCGGCGACCGCATCGACCGCTGCCGTGGACGCTGCGGACAGCTCGCTGGTCGCGCGCAGCGCCTCGGCCCGAACGATCAGCGCGTCGGCGAGCGTGGGTGCGTGGCCGGTGTCGCGCGCCCGCTGCACGAGCTCGGCGGTCGCAGCGAGCACGGGGCGCGCGTCGCCGAGCGCGATCGCCGCGCGCGCGGCAGGGAGCTCGTCCTGGACGCGGCGCGCGGCGGTAGCCTTCGCGGGATCGAGGGGCAGCGGATCGGCGCCGCCCGGGAGGACCGCGCGGCACTCGGCCGGCGAGGCCAGCTGGGCGAGTGCATCGACGACGCGATCCCCGAGGCCATTGTTCGTGCGCAGCCGCCCGACCATCGCGGCGAGCTCGGCCTTGCGCTGATCGAGGCAGCGATCGCGCGCCGCGCTCACCGGCGCGGGTGCGGTGATCGCGGCGCGGCATCCGGCATCGCGTTCGAGGACCCACTGGCTCGCCCACCCATCGAGGCTCGCGAGCGCCGTGGCTCCGAGCGGAGCGAGCGCGCCGCGGATCTGCGGGTTCCACACTCCTGCGAGGTCCGCCGCGCCGACGTCGCAGCTCGCCGCGGCAGGCTCGCGGCGAACGGCGATCCACGTGACACCGCTCGCCATCACCGCGGCGGCCGCTGCACCGACGAGCCACGTCGTCGGCCGACGACGGGTCGCGCGGGCCGCGAGATGATCCGCGAGGGCGGCCATGCTCGGGAACCGATCGGCGGGCGCGACGGAGAGGCATCGACGGATCACGTCGTCGAGCCAGGCCGGTACGCCGCGCACGCTCGGAACGCTCGTGTCCTCGATCGCCGCGAGCAGCGCGGCCCACGTCGTGCCGCCGAACGGGCGCTTGCCCGCGAGGACCTCGTACGCGGCCACTCCGAAGCTGAACTGATCGCTCGCCGGATCGGCGGCAGCCCCGCGCAGGACCTCGGGTGCCATGTACGCGGGCGTGCCGGCGATCGCCGACGCCGGCGTTCCGAGGGCGAGCGAAGGCTCCGCGGTCGCCGTCGGTGGACTGCTGCCCGCGCGCGCGAGGCCGAAGTCGCCGAGCCGTGCGCGCCCATCGGTGCCGATGATGATGTTGTCGGGCTTGATATCGCGATGCGTGACCCCGGCCGCGTGCACCGCGGCGAGCCCGCGTGCGATCTCGATCAGCACGGACACCACCTCGCGCCACGGGCGCACCGGATCCGCCCACGCGCGCAGCGTCATTCCTTCGACGAGCTCCATCGCGACGTAGACGCCGTCCGCCGAGGTACCGACCTCGTGGACGCCGACGACGTTCGGATGATCGAGCTTCGCCATCGCCTGTGCTTCGCGCGCCACGCGCTCGCGCGCACCGACGCCTGGCTCGACGAGGAGCTTCAACGCCACGCGGCGATCGAGCTCGGGTTCCCACGCCGAGTAGACGCGGCCCATGGCGCCCGCGCCGAGCAGGTCGCCGATCACGTACCGGCCCACGGTGTGACCGCGCTCGAGGACCCGCGACGGCGCCTGCGCGCGCGCGACCTGCGAGATCACGTCGCGACAGGACTCGCAGCCATCGAGGTGCTCGTCGACGTCGGCCAGCGCGGCCGCGGCGAGCCGGCCTTCCACCAGGCCGAGCACGATGTCATCGTCGAGGCACGTCACGCGATCTCCAGGGTAACATCGCGGTGGTGACCACGCCCGCCTCGGCATCTCTCGCTGCCCTGCACGCCCAGGCGGCCGCGGCGTGGCCCGCGTTCACGGTCGAGGTCTGGGCGTTCGTGACCGCGCTCGAGGCCAAGCTCGCCGAGCCCGATCCCCCGCAGCTCACCATGGAGGGCGCCGCGGAGCTGTACCTGGCCCTCGCCTGCGCGGCCGGCACACCCGCCGCGATCGCGGTGTTCGATCGAGAGTACCTGTCGATCGTCGCCACCGCGCTCTCGGGCATGAAGCTGCCTGCCGCGACCGTCGAGGACGTGCGGTCCACCGTGCGCGACAAGCTGCTCCTCTCCGAGGGCAAGCAGGCGCGCATCATCGACTACGCCGGGCGCGGGCGCCTCAAGGGCCTGATCCAGGTCACCGCGACGCGCACGGCGATCGATCGGATCCGCCACGAGTCCAAGGAGGCCGAGTTGCCCGCGCGCGACTTCGCCTCGCCGGCGAACATCGAGCTGTCGCTGATCAAGGCACAGTATCGCGAGGCGTTCATGGACGGCTTCACGCGCGCCGTGGCCTCCGCGTCGCGCCGCGATCGCAACCTGCTTCGCCTCCACTTCCTCGGCGGCGTCACGCTCGAGCAGCTCGCGCAGATGTACGGCGTCCACCGCGCCACCGTGGTCCGCTGGCTCGCCGCCGCGCGCGAGACCGTGTTCGGCGCCACGCGCGAGCACGTCGCCGAGGCGATCGGCGCGCCGTCCGAGGAGCTCGACGAGATGTTCGAGCTGGTGCGCTCGCGGATCGAGCTGAGCGTCGAGCGGCTGCTGGCGTCGGTGGAATCGCATCGCTAGGTAACGGGCGAGGTCACCGATCGGCGCACCTACCCAAAGTGGAGGTGACTCCCGGTGGCTACGCCGAGTACGTCGTCGTTCCGTCGGCCTCGGTCGCGCGGATCGTTCTCTGTTCGTCCCCTGATCTCGCGGAGTTACGAGATTCCGTGCGCCGGTCGGCGAGGCGGCCCGTTGACCTTTCGAACCCACGAAAGGACTCGCCGATGCGCTTTGCTACCTCCCTTGTTGCCGCTGTTCTCGCCTCGACCACGATCGCCACGCGGATCGCCGATGCCTGCGGAGGCGACTACGGGCCGCGCGCGCCGGCGATGTTCCTCGTCGCGGACCACCACGGCCGCACGTTCGTGCTGCTCGACAAGAGCGTTCCGTCGCTCGAGGGGCTGACGTGGTTCCGCGATCGAATGACGTACGACAGCAGCGAGATCGCGCCGGCTCCGGCCTTCGCGACCGCGCGCAAGCTGACCCTTGTCGGCCCTGATCGCACGCGGCGCCTCGCCTCGGCCAACCACGTGTTCATCAAGCCAGCCTGGGAGTCGCGGGATCCGATGAACGCGCTGGAGATCTTCCCGCGGGGCATCGAGCAGGCGCGCATCGCGGTCGATGGTCAGTTCACGAAGGTGGCGTGGAACGAGCTGGCGAGCCAGCCGATCGGCCTCGAGACCGCGGCGTGGGCGCAGAACCCGGGCTTCTCGCCGCCGCTCGATCCGAGCCTGATGTCGTTGTCGAAGGTGGTCGGTACGAACCTCGAGCTTGTCACCGCGTGGACCTCTGCCGATGGCAAGAGCATCTCGACGACCTACGTGCGCACCCCCGGCGCACAGCCCTACGGTGGCTACCGCGGCTCGCCGCTCGGCGTCGTCACCCTCGACGGCACGCGCTACCTGGTGCTCGTCGACGATGGCCTCGTGACGCCGGTCGCGATCTGATCAGGGCGCGACCTCCTCGATGATCACCTGCGCGGCGAGCTGCGCGGCGAGCACGAGGTAGTCGGTGTTGACGGTCGATACGGTGTCGGTCGCCTGGTGGCGGAACGGCGAGGTATCGCCGCCCACGTACTCCTCGGTGAGACCTGTCGCCGCGAAGCCGCGGTCGCGGAACGCCTGGTGATCGGTGCCCTCGGTGGTCGTCACGGTGACCGGCACACCGACGACCTGCGCCGCGGCGCGCCACTCGGCCTCGAGCACGGCGGTGGGCGACTCGATCTCGAACCGGTGATCGCCATCGCTATCCCACGACACCTGATCGATCGTGTGCACGGCCGCGACGTTCGCGGGCAGGCGCTGCGCTGCGAACGCGCGGCTGCCGAACAGGCCCTGCTCCTCCTGATCGAAGAACACGACCGTGACGGGCGCCGACCGACACGGAACGTCGACGAGGTAGCGTGCGATCGCGAGGACCACGACGGAGCCGCTCGCGTTGTCGTTCGCACCGGGGCTGACCATCACGCTATCGAAGTGCGCGCCGACGATGATCTCCGTGCCCGTGCCGCCCATCGTGGCGGGGATCGTGGCGTAGACGTTCGAGCCGCCCGGGTAGTCCTGCGCCATCGGCGTCCAGCCGATCGCCGTGAGCTGCGCCGCGAGGTACGTGCGCGCGGTCATCCGCTGGGTGTTCGTGGCGCGCGGAGCCGCCGCGAGCTGCCCGATGTCGGTCGTGAGGAGACCGCGCAGCCACGGCGCGGCGAGCGGCGGGCGCGAGCAGCCCGGGGGCGCGTCTGGACCGGTGCCATCGACGCCAGCATCGACGTCGGCGCCGTCAGGTCCCCCGCACGCGGCGAGCGCGCAGCAGAGGGCGACGAGCTTCACGACGTGGGAGCCGTGTAGTCGGTCGCGACTTCCAGATGGAAGTGGTCGGCGTGCGAGATGGGATCGTTCTTCGGCGTCAGCAGCAGCCGGAACAGGCCGCTGTCGTTGACGACGTTCTCGATGCCGAGGAGGAGCTCGTCGTCCTTCTTGTAGTCCTTGGCGACGAGGGCGACGCGGCCGTCCTTGTCGGTGAACGAGACGATGTCCATCGCGATGCCGAGCGCGTGGCGGGACAGGATGTTCTTCGTCTTGCCCATCACGCGGACGTTCGTGAACCGGAAGATGCTGCCGAACGTGACCTGCGTGACGCCGAGCTCCTCGAGTTGCGGCCCGAAGTTCGTCAGCGCGAGCGCGAGCTGGCAATCGAGCTTCTGCGCGCCCTTCCGGAACGCGCTGACGTAGCGGATGCCGCCAATCGTCATGGTGCCGTCGTCCGACAGCGTGATCGCATCGACGATGCGGCCATCGCGGGTGGTCGGCTTGTAGGCCACGCCGAGCTCGTCGAGCTTGGCCTCGCACGCCTTCTCCGCCTCGAGCATCTGCCGGGTCGGCGGCCACGCGAAGCCGCGCGGCATGTTGTCCATGCGGGCGAGACTCTTCTTGGTCGGCGTGCGGCTCGCGCGCGCCTCCTTGAACGCTTTCTTCCGCTTCTTCTCGGCCTTCGCCTTCGCCTTCGCCTTGGTCGCTTTCGCGACCTTCGCCGCGGTCGCGGACTTCTTCGGCGCAGCGTCCGCGAGCGGAGGGCAAGCCACTCCCGCGATCACCGCGAAGACAACCAGGGCCCGCGACATGGGGTGGACCTTACCAAGTATTCTGCGCCGATGGACCTGGAACTTCGCGAGGCGTTGGCCCTTTCGGATGACCGCACCGAGGCGCTCGCGCAGCTGCTTCCGGGGAGCGAAGACCACGATTACCACCGGTGCCTGCGTGCGCAGCACACGGGGGAGCTCGACGAGGCCGAGAACATCCTCCACAAGTGGCCGGAGCGCCACGGCCACACGAGCGGCTACAGCCGCCTGCTGCTCCGGCAGCTGCTGTGCCGGGCCGCGGTCGCACCTGCAAGAGTCGCCGACAAGCTGCGTGACCAGTTCGGCGTCAGCCACTGGCACGAGAAGGAGGTCGAGGAGGTCGATCCAGGCCGGCCCACGAAGGTGGCCGAGGGTGCGTTCGATGGCGTCTCGCTGCTCAAGCAGGCGGTCGATCACGACTCGAACCTCGGGCAGGTCACCGACGAGGGAATGTACGAGCTGCTCGACTGGAACCTCGATCCCTCGCGCCGCCGCGTGCTGCTCGGTCGCCTCTCGCACACACCGCAGCCCGAGCTCGTCGGTCTGGTCGCCGAAGATCTCGCGATCAAGAACAGCGGCGGGTTCGGCTCGCTCGCCGTTCACCAGCAGCTGACGCTCGATCAGCTCCACGATCTCGCCGCGCGCACGCGCGAGCTCAGAGGTCACCTCGGCTGGGTGTCCGCCGTGGTGCAGCGGATGGTGCCCCCGCGCTCGGTCGTGGACCTCGAGATCGATCGCGATGGTCGCCACGTGTTCCTCGAGAAGGTCTGGCACTTCCTCGCGGACCTGCCGCCCGCGATCAACTCGCTCAAGGCACACGTGCTGTGGCACCTGCTCGATTCGGGCCGCAACCGCGGGGCCGCCGTCGACGGTCGGCTGCTCGCCGCGTATCTGCAGTTGCCCCGCGCCGGGAACTACCTGTCGCGCGTGTGGATGGAGCGCCAGCGTCACGACGATATCGCCCAGCTGGGCCGCGACTTCCGCGCGGTCACGGGGCTCCCGCCCGCCGGCGATGACGAGGCGCTCGTCCGCGATCTCCTGCATCAGAAGATCGAGGATGCCGAGTCCTTCGCGAACTACCTCGATCGCCGCTGGCTCGATGCCGAGATCGCGACCGCCCGCCTCCTCTACGGCGACCGCGACGTCGACGCGGCCACGCTCACACTCGGGCCCGCCACGGCCGCGGCCCTGCGCGAACGTATCGACCTCGCATGGTGCCCCCACAACCCGCTGCGGTTCGGAACGGATCAGCCGGTGATCCTCGAAGCCGACGTCAAGCACGTGCCCGAGCTCGTGGTCAAAGTGTTCCGCATCGACCCGGTCGCGTACTTCCAGAACAAGCGACGCGAGGTTGGCACCGATCTCGATCTCGACGGCCTCGCCGCGAGTCACGAGCTGGTGCTGGCGTTTCCCGAGCCCCCGGTGCGCCGTGTCCGCCGTCGCATCGAGCTGCCCATGTGCGCGCGACCCGGTACGTACGTGATCGACCTGATCGGCAACGGCATGTCGAGCCGCGCCGTCATCCACAAGGGACGCCTGCGCCAGATGATGCGCCTCGGCGCCGCCGGTCACGTGGTGACGATCGTCGACGAGGCCGGTCGCCCGCGCCCCGATGCGCATGCGTGGGTCGGAGATCGCGAGTACACCCCCGACGACAAGGGAGCGTTCATCGTTCCGTTCTCCACGTCACCGGGTCGCACGCCCGTGCTGCTGTTCTGCGGCGACATCGCGACCGTCCAGGAGATCAACCTCTATCGCGAGACCTACCAGCTCACGACCGCCGTGCTCCTCGACCGCCAGGCTCTCAGCTCCGGCCGCACCGCGCGGGCGATCGTGCGCGTCAACCTCAACATCTCGGGGGCGCCGGTCTCGCTCCAGGTGATCAAGCGCCCGACCTGGGAGGTCACGCTGACCGACGCGCACGGCGACGCGACCACGAAGTCGCAGCCGCTCGTCCTCGACGACGACGATGCGGCGGTGCTCGAGTTCCCGCTCGGCGAGGACACGCGCGCCGTCACGCTCACCGTGCGCGGCGTGGTGGAGGTCCGCAGCGAGCAGCGCGAGCAGGAGATCTCCGACTCGCGCACGTTCGGCGCGGGCACCATCCACGGCACCGAGAACATCGAGGCGCTCGTGTTCGCGCGTACCGCCGGAGGCTACGTGATCTCCGCGCTCGGCAAGACCGGGGAGCCGCGCGCCCAGCGCCCGGTGACCGTCGGTCTGATCCACCGGTGGTCGCGCATGCAGCTCAACCTGGAGCTCGCCACCGACGAGCACGGCCGCATCGAGCTCGGTCACCTGCCCGGCGCTTCGCGCGTGACCGCCACGCTCGGCGCGCACTCGCAGAGCTGGTGGGTCGAGGATCACGTCGGCGCGACCGCGATGCAGACGCGCGCGGGCAAGGACGTGACCGTCGCCATCCCACCGAGCCGCAGCTCCGCCGAGGTGCTCCGGCGGATCTCGCTCGTCGAATCGAACGGCGCACCGGTCCGCCATCCGCAGGTGACGTGCGTCGGCCTCGAGGACACCGTCGTGATCAAGGGCCTGCCGGTGGGCGAGTACGTGCTGCGCGCGCCGGGCCTGCCGTCGGTCGCGATCAGCGTGCTCGATGTCCGCGCCGAGCTCCGCAACATCGCGTTCACCACCGACGAGGTGGGTGAGCTCACTCGCTCGGCCCCCGCGATCTCGGAGATCTCCGTTGCAGACGGGCTGCGGATCTCCCTGCAGGATCCCGGCGAGCGCACGCGGGTGCACGTGATCGCCACGCGGTTCGCGTCCGCGCTTCTCGAGCTACCGTGGATCGGCCCGCGCCCCGTGGGCCGGCGTGTCGATCGCCCGCGGATCGCGCAGTACGTCTCGGGCCGCGAGCTCGGCGACGAGTACCGCTACATCCTCGATCGCCGCGGCGCGAAGCGCTATCCAAACCTGCTCCTCGACAAGCCGAGCTTGCTGCTCAACCCGTGGTCGCGTCGCACCACCACCACCGACATCGCCCACGCGCGGGCCGGTGGTGCGTTCGGCGCATCAGCCGCCGCGCCCGCGGCGTACTACCAGCCCCAGGCAGCGGTCGGCGCGCAAGCGCAGGGCGGCGAGGAGGCGTACCTCAGCTACGACTTCCTGCCCTCCCCACCGGTCGCTCTCGCGAACCTCGTGCCCGACGAGCACGGTGTGGTCACGGTCCCGATCGGCCAGCTCGGCGACGCTGCATCCGTCGTGGTGATCGTCGACGATCCGGCGGGCGCGATGGTGCGCCACGTGCGCCTGCCGGAGACGTCGCTCGCCGCGCGCGATCTGCGCCTGCGCGTCGCGCTCGATCCCGCGCGCCATGCCACCCAGACCAAGGCGATCGCTCCGCTCACCTCCGGGGGCACGCTCGTGATCGAGGATCTCGCGACCGCGAAGGTCCACCTCGTCGATTCGGTGGAGCGCGCGCACGGCTATCTACTCTCGCTGCGCGAGGACGCCACGCTACGCGAGTTCTCGTTCATCACGCGGTGGCACACCCTCCCGGATGCCGAACGCCGCGAGCAGTACAGCAAGTACGCCTGCCACGAGCTCCATCTGTTCCTGTACGCCAAGGACCGCCCATTCTTCGACGCGGTGGTCGCGCCATACCTCGCGCACAAGCGGGTCAAGACGTTCGTCGATCACTGGCTACTCGGCGCGGACCTCGCGCGGTACCTCGAGCCCTCCGAGCTGGCACGCCTGAACGCGATCGAGCGCGCGCTGCTGGCACAGCGCGTGGTCGGCGGAACCGAGATCGGCCGCCTCCTCGCCGACGAGGTCACCGTGATCCCGCCTGATCCCACGCGCGACGCCCGGATCATCGACGTGCTCCTCGGCGGCGCCACCCTCCATGCCGATGGCGCGATCGCCGGGGCGCGCGACGAAGCGTACGCCGCGGCGGACTCGCGGGCCGACGGGGAGATGCTCTCCATGGAGCGCAGCGCCCCGGCCGCGAGCCGCCGACCCGCGGGCGGGATGCCGGCCCCGATGAGCGGGCCCGGCGCACCGCCACCTCCCCCGGCTCGCGCGTTCGCGAAGACCGTCGCGAGAGACAAGGCGAAGAAGTCCGCCTCGCGCGGCCGCGCCGAGGAGTCGAGCGACGATCTCCAGTACGACCTCGACGCGCTCGAGCAGGCGGTCGCGCCGATGTACCGCGGCGCCGACAAGACCCAGGAGTGGGCCGAGAACAACTGGTGGCACCTGACGCCCGCGCAGAGCGGCCCCGGCCTGGTCACCGCGAATCGCCTGTGGCGCGACCTCGCGGCCCATCGGGCTGGCCCGTTCCTGTCGCCCGGCCTCGGCCTCGCGACCGGATCGTTCGCGGAGTCGATGGTCGCGCTCGCGGTCACCGACCTGCCGTTCGTCGCCGGGGCGCACGTCGTCGTCCCCGACGGTCCGAAGCTGACGATCACCGCGGCCGCGAATGCGCTCGCCGGCTCCTCACAGCTCCTCGATGGCGAGCTGATCACGAGTGGGCCGCCGCTCGTCGTCGGCATGAGCTACGTGCGCAGCGACGATCGTTACGCCTGGGAGAACGGCGAGCAGGTCGACAAGTACGTCGAAGGCGCGTTCGCCACCGGCGTGGTCTACACGTGTCGCGTGGTGGTGGCGAACCCCACGAGTGCGCGACAGCTGATCTCGTTCCTCGTCCAGATCCCGCGCGGCAGCGTGCCGGTGGCGAACGCCCGGCCGACCCAGACCCTCGATCTCGTCCTCGCCGCGTACGGCACGCATGGCCACGAGTTCTCATTTTACTTCCCCACGGCGGGGATGTGGAGCCACTTCCCGGTGCACGTCAGCCGCGGTGGCGCGATCGTCGCCGCGGCGCCCGGGCGCACGCTCGAGGTGACGAGCGGCGGCGCGGTGACGGATCCCCGATCGTGGCCGCATCTCTCGCAGCGCGGCACCTCAGCGGAGGTGGTCGCGTACCTCGCGTTAGCGAACCTCGCGGCGATCGATCTCGACAAGGTCGCGTGGCGGATGCGCGACCGCGCCGCGTACGAGATGATCGTCAGTGCGCTCGAGAAGCGACATGCCTATGTCCCGACGCTGTGGAGCTACGCGTTACTCCACCACGATGCGCCGAGGATCCGCGTCTGGCTGCGCAGCCTCGGCACGCAGCTGCTCGGCGC
>JAYVLW010000218.1:0-7247 GCA_043759315.1 Myxococcales bacterium | reverse complement strand
GCGGCCTTGCCGCGGGCAAGCAGCTCGTCGCTGACCTTCTTCGCGTCGACCGTGCCTTTGCTCTCGAGCGCGGCGACGCGGACGTCGTGATCGTCGATGCGCGCGACGGTCTGGTCCAGGCGCTTCTCGGTGTCGGCGGCGCGGCATGCGCCAAGTGCGATCAACCCCGCGAGAATGCGCACATCCGCATCCTACAGAAGGCCGGTTTTTTGCGCTCGTCGATCGAGAGGAGTACGACCAGAGGCGATGATGAGAGGCGTTGATGCTTGAGCTGGTCGATGTACGACTCGACCACCCCCGCGGTGGCTCGCCGCCGTTGGTGACGAACGCCAACCTCGGCGTTCCGGGTGGGCAGGTCGTGGTGATCGTCGGGGCAGCCGGCGTGGGAACGTCCCGCATCGTCGCCGCGGCGCTCGGAGAAGTGGCAGTTGCCGAGGGACGGATCGAGGTGCTCGGCCGCGATGTCGGCAAGCTCCGTCGTTCGTCGCTGCGCCTGCTTCGCCGTCGGATCGGCATCGTGCCGCAGGATCTGTGCTTGCTCGAGGATCGCAGCGCGCAGCTCAACGTCGTGATGCCGCTCGAGATCGATGGCATCCCGCGCTCCGTCTCGGTGGCGCGCGCCGCCGAGTGCCTCGCGCGCATGGGGCTCGAAGACGAGGCCTCTCTGCCCGTCGATTGTCTCTCCTCCTCGGCACGCCAGCGCGTCGCCGTGGCCCGTGCGCTCGTGCGCGATCCGCAGATCATCCTCGCGGATCATCCGACGAGCGCGCAGGACGCCGAAGGAGCCGAGCGCGTCTGCGAAGCGTTCTACGAGGCCGCGAGTCGCGGCGCGAGCGTCATCGTGTTCGCGCGCGACCCAGCGCTGCGGGAGATCGCCGAGCGCAATCGCTGGCGTCAGCTCGCCCTGATCGATGGCCGCCTGATGCCGCTCGGCGACGTCGAGCTCGACGGCCGGTCGATCGAGGAAGTCCTCGTCGGCATCGAGAGCGCGCCGACGCCGCGGCACCCGGTCGACGACGAGCCCGCGATCCCGAACCTCGTCCAGTTCCCGATCACCGCTCGCACGGCAGGTGCCCGATGAAGATGCGCACGCTCCGCAAGATCCGGGCGCTGGCACCTCGCCAGCTGCGCCGCCGCGACTTCGATCTCAGCGACGCGACGATGGAGCCCGATCCGGGTCCACCGCCCGAAGCCGTGTTCGATCGCGTCACCGGCCCGTTCGATCATCGCCGTGGCTACGCGAGCTTCGGCCCCGGCACGGTGGACGAGGAGACGTGATCCCACGCTTCCTGTCGGCGCTGCGACGAACCGGGGGAATCGTCGCAGAGCGACCACGCGCGGCACTGTGGACGATGCTCGCGCTGACCTGCGCGCTGTTTGCCGCCGGCGTCTCCGCGGTCGCGGCCGACAACGTGGATCGGTGGGCCCAGCGTCCGGGCGATGGCGCCAGCATGGTCGTGTACCTGGGCGAGGGCGTGGCTGATGCACGCGCGCAGGAGCTGATCACCGAGCTGCGCGCGTTGCCCGGTGTGGAACACGCGGAGCTGGTGCCGCCGGCGGAGTCCGGGCGGCGATTGCAGCAGGCCCTCGGCGCCGATAACTCGCTGCTCGAAGGCGTGGAGCTCGGCAGCCTGCCGGCCTCCGTCGAGGTCACGCTGGCGCCCGGCGTTCGTGACGTGGTCGCGATCAGCCCCACCGTGCGCGCGCTCCGCGGCGCCCAGGGCGTCGATGGCGTGATCGTGGAAGATGGAGGCGATGATCGGATGGCGAGCGCCCTGCACACCATCCGCCTGGTCGCGTGGGGCGGCGCCGCGCTGTTCGCGGGCCTCGCGCTGATCATCGTGCTCGCCGCGATCCGCGTGCGGCTCGATCGCTCGCACAACGAGATGGCCGTGGCACGGCTCCTGGGCGCGGGCGGAGGCTTCTACGTGATCCCGACGGCGCTCGCCGGGGCGCTGCAGGGCGCGCTGGCCGCGCTGCTCGCGGCCCTCGCCGTGTGGGTGGGGGCGCGGATGTACGGCGAGACGATCACCGACGCACTCGCCGGCTCGCTCGGCTCCGTCGAGCTGATCGTCCCGACCGGGATCGAGCTGCTGCTGTTCATCGCCGCGGGCGCCGCGCTCGGGCTCGTCGGCGGCGGCCTGGCCGGAGCGTCGCGTGTCGCGCGCTAGCTCCCTGGCGGTCCTGATCGCGCTCGCGGGCTCTGCGCGCGCCGAGGATCGCGAGCCGGCACACGAGCAGCCGATCGCCGCGCCGGTGGTCCCGCTCCTGATCGGGCCGGTGGATCCTCGCGCGCAGCTCGCTGGCCAGCTCGCCGAGGAAGCGAAGACGATCGACAAGACGCTCGCCACGGTGGGCGGCAAGGTCGCCGAGGCCGATCGCGTCCGGCTCGAGCGGCTCCGCGCCGCGTACCGGTTGCTTCGTGCGCCGCTGCGGTCCAGCGCGACCGCCGCCGAGCGGATGGCCGCGGCGCGCCGCCGAGCCGTCGCTCGCCTGCTAGTAGATCGCGATGCGGCCGAGCGCGGGCTGCTCACCGACGAGACCCAGCACCTGAAGGACGCGCAGGTGCGCACCGCGGCCGATGGGCGGAAGGTCGCCACGATCACCCTGCCGGTCGATCTCGCACGCCCGGTGAAGGGCACTGTCGCGCGCAAGTTCGGGACGCTGGAGCACGAGCGTTCGAAGGCGCTCCTCTCGCGCCGTGGCATCGATCTCGAGGTCGAGACCCACGCGAACGTCGCGGCGATGGCCGACGGCACGGTCCGCTACGCGGGTCCGATCCGGGGCCTCGACGAGGGGGTGATCGTCGATCACGGTGACTACTACACCGTGATCGCGAAGCTCGACGACCTGGTCGTCCCCGTCGGTGCGCCGATCCATCGAGGCGATCGCATCGGCCACGCGGCGCGCTATCGCGTCTACGTCGAAGTCCGCGTCAAGCTCGGTCCGGGCGGCCTGCCGATCGATCCCGAGCCGCTGTTCGAGAAGCCGACGAAGAAACCGCGCTAGACTTTCGTCGTGTCGCGCGCTTCCCACCTCGCCGCGTTCAGCGCCGGCGCGTTACTCGCGGTCTCGATCACGGCGACCGCCGTGCCGCGCGACGTGGCGCGGTTCAAGGCACTCGATGCGTTCGCGCAGGCGCTGTCGACGGTGCAGACCAGCTACGTCGATCCCGTCGACGAGAAGCAGCTGCTCTACGACGCTGCGCGCGGCATGCTCCACAACCTCGATCCGCACTCGACGTTCCTGCCGCCGCAGCGCTATCAGCACCTGCGGCAGGACACCGAAGGCGAGTTTGGAGGTGTCGGCCTGACCCTGCTCCCCGGCGAGGTCGATGATGCGCGGCCGCGCGTGCCGCCGTACCCGACCATCGACGAGATCCTCGAAGGCTCCCCCGCGGAGGTCGCCGGCCTGCAGCTCGACGACGCCGTGGTCTCGATCGATGACCAGGCCACGGCCGAGATCGGTCACGAGATCAAGGAAGCGGGCGCGTGGGAGACGAAGCTGCGCGGTGCCTCCGGCACCCGGGTCGTCGTCGGGATCCTGCGCACCGGGTGGAAGGATCCGAAGCCGTTCACCCTGATCCGCGCGCAGGTCAAGCAGCCGAGCGTGAAGCACAAGCTGCTCGAGAAGGGGATGGGCTACCTCGCGATCACGCGGTTCTCCGAGGCCACGTCGTCGGATGCGGCGGCCGCGCTCGCGTCGCTGCGACAGCTGGGAGGGCTCGACGTCCTCGTCCTCGATCTGCGCAACGATCCTGGTGGACTCGTCGATCAGTCGATCATGGTCGCGGATCAGTTTCTCGACTCGGGGACGATCGTCTCGATCCGTGGTCGCTCCGGCACGGAGAACCAGACGGCGCACAAGGGCGGCCTGGCGGTCGGCGTGCCGGTGATCGTGCTCGTCGATCAAGGCACAGCATCGGCCGCGGAGATTCTCGCTGCCGCTCTCCGCGATAATGGACGCGCGAAGCTCGTGGGGTTGCCAACGTACGGGAAGGGCACCGTGCAGACGTTCTTCGATCTGGAGGACGGCGCCGGCCTCAAGCTGACCACCGCCCGCTACTTCACGCCGAAGGGCAACTCTCTGGAATCAAAGGGCTTGATTCCGGACCAGAAGGTCCTTGCGTTCACTCCGGACGAGATCGTCGCGGGCAGTGGAAGCGGTAGTGGCGCGGCCCCGGGTAACGGTGCCACAATCATCGAGTCGGGGAACGACGATCCACAGCTCACCGCCGCCGTAAAGCTTGCGAGGCAAGCTCTCCGGGGGGGAAGCAAGTAGTCGGCCCCACGGTTGTTTTCGCAAAGCTTGGACTGGTACAACCAATGACACGTTGGTCTCGAATCCGAGACTGATGCCTACACGCGGGGACTCAACCGACGATGTTCAAGCTGGTGATCCAGGACGACGAGGGGAAGACGACAGTCGTCCCTCTGATCCGCGACGAGATCACGATCGGGCGCAAAGAAGGCAACACGATCCGCCTCACCGAGCGGAACGTGTCGCGGCGCCACGCTCGCATCCTCCGCAACAACGGCGAGGTCCACATCGAGGACCTCGGCAGCTACAACGGCATCCGCGTGAACAACGCGCGGATCGCCGAGCGGGTGAACCTCCGCGTCAGCGACCAGGTCCAGATCGGCGACTACAAGCTCTACCTCAAGGCCGAGGGAGTCGAGCAGGTCGACGACGCGCGCACGATGCCGATCGAGCGCGTCGACTCCCAGACCGCCACCGACGTGATCGCCGCCGTGGCTCCGCCGTCCGCGCCGACCCAGCCGCTCGGGGTCCCGCAGACGCCGATCGCCGCCTCCGGCCTCGCTGCCGCCCAGCAGCTCGTCGGCAATCCGAACCGCACGCTCGTCGCGATCGCGGACACCGATCCCGCGGGACGCCCGGTCGCCACCGCCGCGGCCGTCGCCGCCCTCACCTCGACCACTGGCTACGGCAAGCTGGTCGTGCTGTCGTCGAACTTCGCCGGCAAGGAGTTCGAGCTGTCGCGGCCGCAGATGATCATCGGCCGCACCGACGAGAACGACATCGTCATCAATCACCGCTCGATCTCTCGCAACCACGCCAAGCTGGTGCGCGAGCCCGATTCCGGTCGCTACACGATCAGTGATCTGCAGTCGTCCAATGGCGTCCGGGTCAACGGCCAGGACTACGGCAAGGTCGAGCTCCGGCGCGGTGATGTCGTCGATCTCGGCCACGTCCGCCTGCGGTTTGTCGAGCCGGGAGAGGACTTCGTGTTCGCCCGCGACGCGGTGATCACCGATGTTCCCGATGCCGGCGGCAAGAAGGGCTTGCTCGTCGCGATCGTCTTCGGGGTCCTCGTTCTCGGCGGCATCGGGATCTACTTCGCGATGAAGGGCGGGGGTGGCGGCGACAAGGACACGGTCAAGGCCGGCTCCGGGCAGGGCACGAATAGCGTCATCGAGAACGGCAGCGGCAGCGACAACGTGGTCGCGGTCAAGACGCCGAGCGGTAGCGGGAGCGACGACCTCGTGATCGAGGACGCTGGCGGCAGCGCGACCGTTTCGAACAACACCGTCGACATCGACGCGGGATCGGCCGCGGTCGCACCGGTCAACAACAACACCACGAACAACTCGTCCGACGAGGTCAAGATCGAGTGCTTGAAGCTCGCGGCCGACAAGAAGTGGAGCGATCTCGCGGACTGCACCGATCGCCTGGCGTCCGCGGATCCCACGACCGCGAAGTCGCTGCGCACGAAGGCCATGATGGAGAACAAGGCCGATACGGCGCAGCGCAAGCTCAGCGACGCGCTGAGGGAGAAGAAGTACGCCGCGGCAAAGACCGAGCTCGACAAGATCCCCGCGGAGTCGGTCTACCGCACGGACGCGAAGTCCGCCTACGAAGCCGCGGTCGGCCCGGTCGCGACCGACGTCGCCGAACAGGCCCGCGCGCTCGCAGCTGACCACAAGTGCACGGAGTTCGACGCCCTGGTCCGCAAGGCCGGTCGCGACGGCACGGACACCAAGCTCGGCAACACGCGCTGCAAGCCCGAGGCAGTTGTCGTCAAGAACCCGACGAACCCGAACAACACCACCAACAACGGCTCGAACAGCACCACCCCGCCACCGGCCTGCGATGCCGATGCGCTGCGAGACAAGGGCCAGGACTACCTGAGCACCGGCATGGATGCGGCGGCGCTCGCGGCGTTCGAGGCCTCGATCAAGTGCCGCGCCGACGCTAGCATCGTTCGGTTCGCCTTCATGGCGGCCTGCCGCTCCAAGAATGCCGTGAAGGCCAAGGCCTACTTCCAGAAGCTGCCCCCTGGCACCGTCACGAACATCATCCAGATCTGCGTCCGCAACGGCATCATGCTGCAGTAGAACGCTAATGTTGCCGCTTGTTTGACCGGGCCCGCCTACCTGGTGTAACGAGGGGGCTACGGAGGCGACATGTTCGTCCGCTCTGCCCGCGCTTGGTCTGTGTCTCTGCTGCTTGGCTTGGCGATCGTTGGTGCGAGTACGCACCCGACGAGCGCTGAACCTGCGGGCGATATCGAGCTGAGCGGCTTCCGCCCCGCGATGGACTCGCGTGGCTACCTGACGGTCAACGCATCGCAGGTCCTTGGCCACAAGGAGTTCTCGTTCGGCCTCGGCTCGCTCGACTGGGGCCACAAGCTCCTGAGCTTCGAGAATGGTGGCCAGACCTACTCCGTCAACAACATCATCACCGCGACGCTGATCGGCGCGTTCGGCCTCAAGGCCGGGCCGGTCGAGCTCGAGTTCGGCGTGTCGGCGCCGCTGCGGATCATGAACGGCGATCGCGGTCCCGATAACCTCGGCGCACCAGGGCCGAACGACGACCAGGCCTTCAAGATCGACGGCCAGGGTCTCGGCAACATCGGCTTTCACTTCAAGACGCGATTCATCAAGACCAGCCGGCCGCCGCACGTGGGCCTCGGCGTGATCGCGAGCATCTACCTCGGCGCAGTCGGCGACTCGAAGAGCAAGTGGCTCGGCGACGCCAAGCCCGTGCCGCAGATCATCGGCATCCTCGACAAGGAGTTCGGCCGCACCGGCCGGCTCCGCATGTCGCTCAACGCCGGCATCCGCCTCCGCCCGACGGAGACGTTCGTTCAGAACGACGCCACGCACCCGAGCGGCCTGCCGGCGCCCGTCACCAACCAGACGATCACGGCGAGCGCCGAGATCCCGTTCGGCTTCGGCATCGCGTACGCGATCTCGAAGCAGAAGTTCGACATCGTCGGCGAGGTG
>JAYVLW010000217.1:0-6298 GCA_043759315.1 Myxococcales bacterium | reverse complement strand
GTCGCGCGCGCCCACCGCCGCGGCCACGCCGCTGTCGAAGCCCCCGCGCCCACCGCCGCGCGCTCCCACGCAGAGCCAGCCCGCCCAGCCCGCGCCGATGGCCGCCAGCCCGAACGGCGGTGGGCCGATGGCACAGCCGCGTACGCCGTCGCCGTCGATGCCGCCGCAGATGCACATCCAGATGCCGACCGCGTCGCCGACGAGCGCGACGATGGGCCCGCCGATGCAGCAGGGTCCGTACGGCGCCGCGCAGCCGTCGCCGCAGCAGGGCTATCCAGCCGCGTATCCAGCGGCGCAGCAGCCGAACCAGTATCCCGGTGGGTATTACGCACAGCCCGGCGCACAGCCCGGCTCGGGTCCGATGCCGCAGGGAACACCGAACTCGATGCAGGTGTCCTCGCCGTCGCAGCCGATGAACGCGATCGCGCCGCCGGAATCGAACAATGCCGCGGCGAAGACGATGATGGGCGGGATGTCCGCACCGCCGGGCAACTACGGTCAGCAGTACCGCGTCACGGGCCAGCACTCCGCGGCGTCGCCCTATCCCCAGGCGTATCCATCGAACCCGTCGATGCAGTACGGGCAGGTGCAGCCGCCGTACTCGTCGGGCCAGATGGCGCCGCAAGGCTACGGCGCCTACCAGCAACCGGCGGGAGCCGTCGAGCAGCAGCCGTCGCTCGATGCGAAGAAGAAGTCATCGATCGGTCGCGACGTCGCGATCGGCGTGGCGATCGCGGGCCTCGTGCTCGGCGGCTTTCTCGCCGTGAAGTTCCTGATCCTCGACTCGGGCTCGAGCACCACGTCGAGTGGGAGCAACAGCGGCGCGCCGTCGTCGATCGCGACGATCCGGCTCGCGCTTCCCGCGGGCATCTCCGCGGACCTGTTCGTCGACGACAAGAAGATCGCGACCGTCAGCGACAAGCAGGAGATTCCGGTCGGCGCGGGCCAGCGCAAGGTCAAGCTCGTCGGGCCAAACGGTGCGAAGTGCGAGACGGAGCTGAAGCTCGCCGCGGGCAAGACCACCCCGCTCGAGTGCCCGATGAAGGCTGGCCCAGCCGAGACGCCGGCGAATGGCAGCGCGGGCTCGGGCTCGAGCTCGGGCACCGCGACGAACCCCGGCAGCGCCGCGGTCGCGGTGAAGCCGGCCGACACGAAGGTCGTGGAGACCAAGCCGGCCGACACGAAGGCCGTGGAGACCAAGCCGGCCGACACGAAGACCGGCAAGGTGGCCGAGACGAAGCCCGTCGAGACCAAGACGGTCAAGCCGGCCGACGCCAAGGTGACGGAGACCAAGCCCGCCGAGACCAAGACGGTGAAGCCGGCCGACACGAAGACGGTGAAGCCGGCCGACACGAAGACGACGAAGACCACCGAGGTCAAGCCGGCCGACACGAAGACGACGAAGACCACCGAGGTCAAGCCGGCCGACACCAAGGGAACGACCACGACGAAGCCCGCCGACACCAAGGTCACGGAGCTCAAGCCGGCCGACACGAAGACCGTGAAGCCGACGGATCCGAAGACGACGAAGCCCGCTGACACCAAGGTCGTCAAGGCCGACAAGATGCCGACCGAGGACAAGGGCGACGTGAAGGGCTACCTGCAGGTGCAGAGCACGCCCAGCGCGAAGATCTACGTCGACGGGGTGGATACCGGGATGTCGACGCCGATCAACGGCAAGCAGCTCTCGCTATCGCCGGGCAAGCACAAGGTCACGTTCGCGATCGGGGGCGACAAGTTCACGTTCGCCGTGATGATCAAGGCGGGCGCGACCGAAGTCCTCAAGAAGGACCTGCAGTAGCGCCGCTCCGTTCCTGAGCAGCCTTCTAGTGCTGCTCGGGCGTCGCTTTGGCTTCGTCCGCGTCGAGGCCGGCCAGCTTGGCCTCGAGGTCGGCGATCCGATCGGCGAGGGCGCGCACGTCCTTGTTGACGCTCGCGAACGGCGAGATGCCCTCGATGGTCGTGCGGATCTTCGTGTCGACCTGCTTCTGCCACTCTTCGAGGCGAGCCTTCGAGTGATCGACCCACTCGCGGAGTGACTGCAGGCTCCGCTTCTTCACCATCGCCTCGTCCTGGGCCTCGCCCGGGGTCTCCGGCGGAGCCTGGTCGTCGGCGTCTTCCTTGCGCTTGCCCGGCAGGATGCTCTGCACCCGGCGCTGGGCTTCTGCGAACCACTCGCCGCCGCTCTGGATGATGTTGCGCATCGCGCCAAGCGGCAGGAAGCTGCGCTGCTTCTTCTCTTCTTCGAAGATGATCTGGGCCAGGGTGACCGTGGTCAGGTCTTCCTTGGTCTTGTTGTCGACGATCTTCACGTCGTCGCCCTTCCGGATCATCTCGCTGATCTGGTCGAGCGTGACGTAGCGGCTGTGCTCCGTGTCGTAGAGCTTGCGGTTCGCGTAACGCTTGATGATCCGAGTCTCAGGCATCGTCGATCACCCTGATTCCAAAGTATCACGCACCGCGCCATGACCTCAACGTGCCAGAATGACTCGTCGTGGGGCCCGACCACATCCTCTTGCGCCTAAAAGCTATCCGCGACGCGCGGATGCGGGTCCTGGCGCTGATCGAGGCCTTCGAGCAAGGAGATCCCGCGACCTGGATCGAGGCGCTCGATGCCATCGTGACCCGGGCTCACCTGATGAACGACGCCGACGCCATGGAGGCCCTCCAGGCGATCACCCTCGCCGCGGCCGAGGGAGGCATGCCCTACGAGACCCGCAAGAACATGTACGTCGCGGCGACCGAGCGCGGGATGCCGGCGATCGCACGGCTGTTCCTGTCGGCGAGCCCGACCGTGGTGCCCGAAGCGCAGCTCAAGAAGGCCCTCGCTCCCGAGAGGCCCCTCCAGCCGCGCGGGCGCCCGCTGACGCTCGGGGAGCGGAAGGCGCTGGCCCGCACCCACCGACGCGACCAGCTGCTGCTCCTGATCCGGGACCCGCACCCCGCCGTGGTCGCGATCCTTCTCGAGAATCCGCATGTCACCGAGACCGAGATCCTCAAGATCGCGTCGACGCGCCCCGCGGTTCCCGACTCGCTCGCGAGGATCGCCTCGCATCCTCGATGGTCGGTGCAGCACGCGGTGAAGCGTGCGCTCGTCCAGAATCCGATGACGCCGCTCGCCGACGCGATCCGCATCATCACGACGCTCCGAACCGCCGAGCTCGTCGAGTTCGCGCAAGACCCGGCGTTGCCGGAGATCCTGCGGACCCATGCAGCGGATCTCTATGCCGCACTCCAGCGGCGACCGCAGGCCTAGCTCTCGGAGGCCGACTTCTTCTTGCGGCGCACGACGACTTCTTCCCATTCGCCGTCGTCCTCGGCACCGGCATCGAGCTGCTTCGACGCCTTCTTGGCGGGGAGCTGCTTCTTGCCGTCCTTCGGATCGGCCTTGGTGTCCTTGTCGTCGTCGTCGGCATCCACGTTGGAAGCGCGTTTGAAGTTCTTGATACTCCGCCCCAACGCGTCACCGATGCCCGGCAGCTTGTTGGCGCCGAACACGACGAGGACGATGAGGAGGATGACAACTAGCTCGCCCATACCGGGCATGACGGTCTCCTTGGGTTGCTCCGCAATCTAGCACTCTTACCGGCTCGCAAGCTCGGCGAACCCTTGCTTGAGGGCCAAAAACCGTCTCGAAAACTTGGTTCATTCCCGTCGAGACGCCTATGTTCGGCCCATGCGCATCGTCGGTCGCGCCTGGCTGGTCATCTGGGCGGCAATGGGCATTGTGCATGCACAGCCGGCCCTCGATCCCGTGCATCCGGGTCCGCAGGCCGCGCCCCCCGTGAAGGCTGGCGATCCCATCCTCGCTCAGCAGCTCGATGGCCGCCGCGCCGTTCGCGGCTGTGCCGTCGGCGAGACCTGCGCGTCGCCGGGCGACGTGATGCGGGAGATCGATGTCGAGCTGTTTCCCCGGCCCGGCGCGAGCCCGTGGATCGACGAGCGATCGGCAGCGCCGAGCAAGCTCGAGGCGGGCCCGGTCCGCATCGTCAAGAAGCCGAGCGAGCTGCGCCCCGATCAGCCGTGGCTCGACCAGCTCGAGCTGCCGGATCTGCCGGTGCGGTGGTCGCAGAAGCTCGTCGACTACCTCGTGTTCTACAAGAACGATCCGCGCGGCCGCGCGATCATCTCGAGCTGGCTCGTCGACCAAGGCCGCTACAAGGATCTCATCACGTCGCGTCTGCGCGCCGCGAAGCTGCCGCAGGATCTGCTCTACGTCGCGATGATCGAGAGCTCCTACGACAACACCACGCTGTCGTCGGCGGGTGCGCTCGGGCTGTGGCAGTTCATGCCGGAGGGCGGAAAGATCTACGGGCTTCGACAGGACCGCTGGGTCGACGAGCGCCGCGATCCCTTCCGCTCGACGATCGCGCAGATGGACTACTTCGCCGACCTCTACCAGCGGTTCGGGGATTGGCACATCGCGCTCGCGTCGTTCAACGTCGGGTACGGCGCGATGCTGCGCTCGATCGCGCGCTACAACACGAACGACTACTACAAGCTGTGCGAGTACGAGAACGCGGTCCCGTGGGAGACCTGCCTGTACACACCGAAGGTCCTCGCGACCGCGATCGTCGGGCACAACCGCGCGCTCTACGGCATGGACAAGCTGAAGGTCCTCCCCGCCGAGAGCTGGGACGAGGTCAGCGTGCCCGCCTCCGTGTCGCTGGGCGTGATCGCGCGCGCGGCCGGGAGCAGCGAGAACGACATCAAGCGTCTCAACCCGCACCTCCGCCGCGGCCGCACGCCGCCTGGCGAGACCGGCTACATCGTCCGTGTCCCGGTCGGAACCAAGGCCGAGGCCCAGCGCCGCATCGTCGAGCTGTCGACCGACTGGGATAACTACGACGCGTACGTCGTCGCGCATGGTGAGCGATTCGAGGACGTCGCCACGACGTTCGGCACCTCCACCGCGGCGTTGCGCAAGCTCAACGGAGTCGACCACGAGTCCGAGATCACCGGCGGCACGGTGCTCGTGGTGCCGCGGATCTCCGCCGAGCAGCGCGCGAAGAACCAGGCCAAGGCGCGCTCGAAGCTCCTCGGATCCGGCATCGATCAGAAGGACGGCGAGCCGCTCATCGTTCCGGTGCCCGACAAGGACTTCGTCCTCGAAGGCCAGCAGCGCGTGTTCTACCGCGTCGTCACCGGCGACTCGCTGCCGTCGATCGCCAAGGCCTTCGGCGTCTCGCAGGACAAGCTGAAGCTGTGGAACGGCCTCGACGAGGAGGCCAACCTCCACCCGAAGATGGTGCTCGTGGCATGGGTCTCGCCGACCTTCGATGCCGACAAGCACCGCATCGCGCTCCTCGACGAGACCCAGCTCGTGATCGTCACGCGCGGCTCGCCCGAGCACCTGAACCTCGCCGAGTCGCGGACCGGCCGGGTGCGCGTCGAGTACGTGGCTGGCGGCAAGGAGAAGCTGTCCGAGGTCGCGAAGCGCTACGGCATGGGCTCGCACGATCTGGCGCGCATCAACCGCATCTCGTACGAGACCGTGCTCGCGAAGGGCGACAAGATCATCGTCTACCAGGTCGCCGACCCCACGCGCTCCAAGCGCGCGGACGAGCAGTGGCGCAAGACGCCGCGCGCACGCCGCGGCAAGGTGTCGGGCCAGCGCGCGCAGACCACGGCGAGCGCGCGCACGGACGACGAGGACGACGCCGAGGCCGACGACCGGCCCGCTCGCGCCGACGAGCAGCCGAAGGCGGATGGCACGACGTCGACCGATGACGGCGAGCGGGCGACCAAGGCGACGAAGAAGACCGCCACGAAGTCGAGCGACGACGGCGGCGGTGTCGACAAGCCGAAGGCGACGAAGCCGAAGGCGACGAAGGCGAAGTCGAACGAGGACGACCAGCCGAAGAAGACGACGAAGAAGCCGGGTGCGACGGCGTCAGACGATGATCCGGCGAACAAGACCGGCGCGCCTGTCACGAAGCCCGGCCAGGACTGAATATCCGTCTGCGACATCCCGTCGGATGCCGCCTCATGACCGTAGAAGGAGCCTTTTCATGTCGATGACCCGCAAGCAGTTTCTCCGCACCCTCGTAGGCGCCGGCATCGGCGTCGCTGGTGTCGCCACGCTCGCCGCGTGCGGCGACGACGGCGGTGGGCCGGTCGACGCCGCACCGACCGTCTGCACGACGCCGAACACGGTGATCCAGACGAACCATGCGGGCGCGGCCCACGTCATGACGGTGTCGCTGGCCGATGTGAATGCCGGCGCGGACAAGACCTACGACATCATGGGCGCATCGCTCCACACCCACAGCGTCACGATCACCGCCGCGCAGTTCAC
>JAYVLW010000216.1:0-5044 GCA_043759315.1 Myxococcales bacterium | reverse complement strand
GAGTGTCCCGCCGTGAGGCGCAGAGATCGATAGGCAGGTTGCCTGGACGACCACCGGGCCGTCGAGCGCTGCGTCAGCGCTTCTTGAGCATCCCGCCGTCGACCCTGAAGTCATCGGCGAGGGGACCGGCGAGCGCGGCCGTGACCTCTTTCGTCTTGTCGCCGAGCGGTGCCTTCGCCTTGACGAGCACCTCGACGATCGTCCGCTTGATTCGCCCGGACTCTTCTTCGGGCCGGAGCAGCGCCTCGATCAGCGACGGGGCGATCTTCGCGCCATCGCGGCCGGCCATGCCCTGGATCGCGGCGAACCGCGAGTTCTCGTCGAAGTCGGTGACGTACGGCGCGAGGCGCGAGACCGCTTCGTCCTCGGTCGCGCCCTTCCACTCGGCGAACCAGTGGATGAGATCGATGCGGCGCTCGGGCATCCGCACGTAGCCGGGGGCCTCGCTGGCGAACAGCTCGTCGGCGACCTTCAGCGTCTGATCGTGATCGGCGATGCGTTCGAGCACGCGGAGCGGGAACGACAGGTGCTCGGCGCTCTTCACGTAGCGCGTCACCGGCGCGAGGGATGCTCCCCCATTGGCGACCAGCGTCTCGACGACCCAGTGCTTCTCCTGCTCGTCCTCGACGGCCTTCTGTGACGTCACGCCGAACCGCCGGCACAGTCCGAGGAGCGCTTCCTCGGATCCGTCCTCCTTGAGCTTCTCGAGGGCGCCCCACCGATCGGGCTGCTGCGCGAGCTTGTTCGTCGCGCGCTCGATCGTCTTTTGCAGCGACTTTTCCTTCGAGAATAGACCAAACACCATGAACGGGCTCCGAACTGCCGGTGAACGCTACCACACGTGTAGGTCGTCCCCCGGGTAGGCACAAGGGCCGCTCGACGCGTACAATCGCCGGCACATGAAGCTCAGGACCCCCCTGATCGGGCTGGCGGCGTGTTCTGCCCTGATCGCTTGCTCTGCTTCCGTTCAGAAGACCCCGCCGGGCGGTGGTGGCGGCGGTTCCGCGACGACGCCCACCGCGACGCCCACGCCCGCGAAGCCCGAGCGCAAGGGCCCGCTGGGTCCGGTCGGCGAGAAGGCCGAGCTGTTCCGCCAGGCAGCAGACCAGCTCGACAAGGCATCCGACGCGCTCGCGCGCGGCAACAAGAACCTCGCCGAGCAGCTGTTCTCCACCGCGGAGATCTTCGTCGGTCCCGAGGCTGTCGCCTCGGTCGCCAACCAGTTCCGCGAGGGCGCGCCGCCGCGGATCACCACGCCGACGCTGAAGGTCGATACCACGGCCGCGCCGCAGCCGAAGGTCGAGGGCAACTCCGAGGAGGAGGACGAGGCCGCCAAGGTTCCGCCCCCGCCGGCGATCGGCACGCTGACCGGCACGCTCCAGATCGACGGCAAGGTCGCCGCGGGATCGTTCGGCCTCATCACGCTCGAGCCGATCGGTGGCAAGGCGAAGTCGCGCACGCCGAAGCGGCACGTGATCGAGCAGCGCGGTCGCGAGTTCCTTCCTCACCTGGCCGCGATCTCGGTCGGCTCCACGGTGTCGTTCCCCAACTTCGACACGGTGTTCCACAACGTGTTCTCGGCGTCGCCGCTGGGTGCGTTCGACCTCGGCATCTACAAGGCCGGCGAGGCCCGGGAGTTCACCTTCCAGAAGGAAGGGATCATTCGCCTCGGCTGTAACCTTCACGCCAACATGAGCGCATACATCGCCGTGGTGTCCGCGCCGTCGTACGTCGTGACCGATGACAAGGGCGCGTTCTCGTTCAAGCGCCTCGCTCCCGGCAAGTACAAGCTGAAGGCCTGGAACGAGAAGACCCGGGCGCCGATCACGCAGGAGATCACGATCAAGGTCGGCAAGAACGAGGTGACCGTCGGCGTGTCCGCCGATGCGCCCGCGGGCCCGCAGCCCGACAAGTTCGGAGGCAAGCGTGGCTAAAGGCGTCATCGCCGCCGGTGCGGCGTTGCTCGTCCTCGGCGGTGCTGCGCTCGGCTTTGCCCTGACCCGACAGGCGGTGGGCGGCCTCGCGCCGCAGAAGGTCGAGGTCATGAGCGCCGCGGTGGCGAGCCTCGACGGTGATATCAAGGCGGCGCGCGCGTCGGTCGATCAGCGCGCCACCACGCTCGCCGAGGTCGCGTCGATCCGCGCTGCCGTGGCGACGGATGCGCAGACCGCCGCGGATATGGCCGGTCGCGAGATCGCGTTCAAGCCCGCGAAGGGCGAGGTCATCGAGCTCGGGCAGAACCCGAAGCCGACGGGCGCGAGCGTGTCGCTGCTCGTGCTGCCCCAGGGGGGCATGCGCTCGAGCAAGAGTGGCGTGGTCGGTGGTTCCGCGGAGCTGCAGGGCGATCAGCTGCTCGTCACCAAGACCGTCGACGTCGTGCCCTCGGATCCCGAGGCGGCCAAGATGCTCAACGGCTTCGTCACGGTCAGCCAGGTGCTCGACCTCAAGCCGGCGATCGCGAAGATCGAAGCGGAAGGGCTGTCCGCATCGATCGAGGTCGGTGGGAACAAGCGCGCGATCGGCGCCGCGGCCCCCGCCGGCTCGACCATGAACACCATGGCGATCCCGTCGCAGCCCGGCGCGCAGGTCACGGTCGCGGTACCGCCGATGACGGGCGGCATGCCGATCCCGATCGCGGCCGCCGGCGGTGGTGCCGCGGGCCTCGGGTTGATCCTGCTGCTGATCGGCATGATCGGCGGCAAGGACAAGACCGGGCTGACCCAGGCCGCGATGCCTGCGATGCAGGCGACGCAGCAGCCGTACGCTGGTCCGAACACGTCGGGCGGCGTTGCGTCGGGTACGCCGTCCCCGGTGGGGATGATCTCGGGACCGGCGCTCGAACCCGGGGCGCTCGGCGCGGGCGCGGTGGTGGGGCGCTGGGAGATCATTCGCCGTCTCGGCTCCGGTGGCATGGCCGACGTCTACCTCGCACAGGCGCGCGGCGAGGCGGGCTTCCAGAAGCTCGTCGCGATCAAGATCATGCACGGCCACCTCGCGCGGAACACGCGCGCGGTCGAGCACTTTCTCGATGAAGCGCGCCTCGCCGCGCGGGTCGTGCACCCGAACGTCGTCGCCATCCAGGACCTCGGCAAGATCGGCAACGACTACGTGATCGTCATGGACTACGTCGAAGGCGTGGATCTCGAGCGGCTGCTCGCGAACGCGCGGATCGCCGGCCGGCAGGTACCGGTCAACGTCGCCCTCGGCGTGCTGTGCCGGATCTGCGACGGCCTCAACGCCGCGCACAAGGCGGTGCAGCCCGATGGCACGCCGATCGGCATCATCCATCGCGACGTCAAGAGCGCGAACGTCCTGGTGTCGAAGCAGGGCGGGGTGAAGGTCGTCGACTTCGGCATCGCGAAGGCCGCCACGCAATCGCACTTGACCGTCGCCGGCGAGACCAAGGGTACGCCGTCGATGATGGCGCCTGAGCAGCGCGTCGGCGAAGTCGTCGATGTCCGCGCCGACGTCTACTCGACCGGCGCGGTCGCGTTCGAAGTGCTCACCGGGCACGCGGTCAACCTCGACCTCGCGGCGCTCGCGCACCTCGGCGTGGAGAACTGGCCGCACCTGCCGCCGCCGTCGAACCTGCGCGGCGATCTGCCGCGCGAGCTCGACGCGATCGTCCTGACCGCGATGGCGTTCGAGCGCGAGCGCCGGCCCGCGGACTGCGTCGCGTTCGAGGCGCAGTTCGAGGCCGTGATGAAGCAGTACAACCTGACCGCGAGCGACAAGGACATCGCGCGGTGGGTGGAGTCCGAGATGAAGGAGCTGGCGCTGCAGGTAGGTGCCGAAGGCACCGCGGCGACGGCGCTGACCTGAGCTGTCGAATGACTACCAGCGAACGGTCGCGCTGACGCTGCCGCTCGTGGGCGTGACCGCCGGCGCGACCGAGACAGTGCTCTCGCCCGAGTGGCGATAGAACAGGATCGCGGCGCCGATGGCGCTCGCGCCGGCGAGGCCGAACGTCACCCACGACAGCTTCTCGTATCGGTTGCCCTCGGCGATCAGGTCCTCGTACTGCTTCTGGGTGCGCGCATCGAACGTCGGCGGTTGGCCTGCAAATCCGACGTAGAGATCGTTGACGTCGCCCTCCGCGGAGCTCGCCGCGTAGGCGAGCACGCCGCCGACGGTGACGAACGCGATCGAGCTCGCGACGAGGATCCACGCACCGCGGTTCGACGCGCCGAGCCGGATCGGCCTGTCGGCGGAGCCCGAACCGGCCGCGCTGCCCGGATCGCCGCCGGTGCCGGTCGCGCCGCCACCGGCGGAGCCGGAGCCGGGTCCCGTCACGACGGGCACGGCGCTGCCGCCCGCGCTTCCCGGCGCGGGAGCAAGGTTCGGATCGCCGCCGCACGCGACGATGCGCTCGCGCGTGAGCGTCGCGAATGCTTCGCTCGGGCGCGCCTCGCGCAAGTAGCGACCGTAGTAGATGAGGGCGAGGTCGCACTTGCCGGCACGCTCGTTCGCGCTGCCGATCTTGAAGAACAGCACCGGATCGCGCGTGATCTCGTAGGCCCCACCGTAGTCCCGCGCCGCATCTACGAACCGGCCATCCTTCGCGGCGGCCTCGGCCGCCTTGTAGAGGTCCTTCGCACGCGCGAGTTCGGGGGCAGGTTGAGCGGTGCTCGTATGCGGCAGGATCGCACTGCCGATCAGGGCCCCGATCACGACGCCGCAGGCGATCGCACGCATGCCATGAGGGTACCCCAACAGCGCCCAGATCTCATCGATCTGCGCTATACCCAACGGCGGTCATGGCGAAGATCGATCTCGTCCGCAACCTGGGTGTGGTCGCCCACATCGACGCCGGTAAGACCACGGTCTCCGAGCGGTTCCTGTTCCACTCCGGCAAGATCCACAAGGTCGGCGAGGTCCACGACGGTGAGACCGAGATGGACTGGATGGACCAGGAGCGCGAGCGGGGGATCACGATCACCGCCGCGGCCACCAGCTTCGAGTGGAAGAAGCACGAGATCCACCTGATCGACACGCCGGGCCACGTCGACTTCACGATCGAGGTCGAGCGCAGCCTGCGCGTCCT
>JAYVLW010000215.1:0-7464 GCA_043759315.1 Myxococcales bacterium | reverse complement strand
GAGGTAGGTCTGCGGATTCGCCGACAGGATGCCGAGCGCATCACCGACGGTGCGAAGCTCGGTGCCGATCCTCGCGAGGGTGCGGCGGCGAACCTGCTTGTCGATGCCCTTGCCCTCGACGAGGAGCTTGTTCGCGAGCGTGGCTGCCTCGTGCATCGCGGCCATCACCCTCGGCGCGTTGAAGTCGTCCGAGAGCGCGTCGCGCGCGGCGGGGATGAGCTTCTCCGCCTCGGGCAGCACCGCGCCCTCGCCCGCATCGCCGCCCTGGGCGATGAACGCGTCGATCTTCTGGAGCGTGATGTAGAAGTATTCGAGGTCGCGGTCGGCCGCCTCGAGGCTGCGGAACCGGACACCAACCGGCGTCCCGGCCTCGTCCTTGATCTCCTCGACCTCGAAGTCGATCGGCGAGCGGTAGTGGTGCTTGACGCAGAAGAACCGCAGCGCCTCGCCACCGACCGCGGCCGCGATCTGATCGCAGCCGAACACGTTGCCGAGAGACTTCGACATCTTCACGCCGCCGAAGTTCAAAAAGCCGTTGTGCATCCAGTAGCGGGCGAACGTGTTCGTGCCATACGCACCCTGCGACTGCGCGATCTCGTTCTCGTGGTGGGGGAAGATCAGATCCTTGCCCCCGCCGTGGATATCGAACGTGTCGCCGAGGTGCGTGTGCGTCATGGCCGAGCACTCGATGTGCCAGCCTGGTCGCCCCTTGCCCCATGGCGACTCCCAGAACGGTTCGCCGGGCTTCGCGGCCTTCCACAGTGCGAAGTCCGCCGGGGACCTCTTCTGCTTCTCGACGAGCTCGCGGTCGCTCGCACCGGCGCGAAGGTCCTCGAGCGACTGGCCGCTCAGGTTGCCGTACGGCTGGAACGTATCGCAGGCGAAGTACACGTCCCCGTCGACCTCGTACGCGGAGCCGTTGCCGACCAGCCGCTCGATCAGCGCGATGATCTCCGCGATGTGTGTCGACACCCTCGGCTCGATATCGGGCGCGGTCACGTTGAACCGCGCCATGTCGAGGTTGTAGGCGTCGGCGAACCGCGCGGCGAGTGCCATCGGATCCTCGCCGGCCTCGTTCGCGGCCTTGATGATCTTGTCCTCGACATCGGTGATGTTGCGGACGAACCGGACCTCGAAGCCGAGAAACCGCAGGCTGCGGCGGATCGTGTCGAACGAGATCGCCGAGTAGGCGTGCCCGATATGCGCCGGCGCGTAGGGCGTGGGTCCACAGACGTACATCCCGACCTTGCCGGGCTGAAGCGGTTCGAATGCCACCTTCTGGCGGCGCATCGAGTCGTGCAAGCGCAGGGACGTCACCAGACTGGTTGTAGCATCCTCAGCGCCACCCGAGGCTCTTCGCGCCGGTGCCGGTGGTGGCGTTCGACATTCGCTCGAGCCACGCCGCCGTCTCCTCCGGACCCGGGGGGAGGTCCAGCGTCCAGACCAGAAGGTGCTGGGCGCTCTGCGCGAGGATCCGCCGCCCGTCGTTCGAGATCTGAGGATTGGTCAGCGGGACGCCCGGCGGGTTCGCGAGGATCCATCGCTTGTGATCGATCAGCGGCTCGATGATCGAGAGCTCCCCGCGTGCCTCCACGACGATGGTCCCCGTGTCGGCGGCCATCACCGCCTTCGTGCGGCCGAGCGCACGATCGATGTCGGTGACGGTGCTCGGGTGCTCGAGGTCGACCAGGTAGGCGGCGCCGGCCTCGGTGAACGCGACCAGCTTCGACGTGCCCGTGGTGCCGAGCTCGATGATGGGCTTGGGAAGCACGGCGTGCTGGACGATGGTGTCATCGGTGGTCCACGCCATCAGCTCGGCGCCGACGGCGAACATCACGGTGCCGTCGGGGCCGATGAACAGCGCGCTGTTCGGCTTGTGCGGCAGCCGTGTGGTCTGCGCCTCCCCGCCGAGGCGCGTGCGCCACAGCGTGAGGTCCTTGTAGATCGCACACACCCACGCCGGTTCGCTGCGGCTCCACGCGATGCCGATCAGGTCGTCCTTGCGCTCGACCAGCGTCTCCGTGCGCCCCGTGATGGTGTCGTGGACGAGCAGCGTGCCGGTGTACGAGCCGAGCAGCAGCTCGTGCGGCGATGCGAAGCCGATCATGTCGGCCGTCCCTTCCAGATCCTTGGGCTCCGCGACCGGAGACACCAGCTTCGCGTGGTGCGCGAGATCGACGATCGCCGCGAGCTGGCCGCCGGGCGCGCTCGCCGAGGTGGTGATCGCGGGCCACTGGCCGAGGGGCTTCGTCTTGCGGGTCGCGAGATCGATCCACTGCGCCGGTGCGTCGATGTACGTCGCGATCACCGCGTCGCTGCCGACGAACGTCGCGGTCGCGGGATGCTCGGCGATCTTCATCGGCTGGATGTCGTCGAGGTTCCACACCAGCAGGCGCTCGTCGATCGCGCCGAGGATGTACGGCGAGTGCGACGACACCGCGAGCCGAGACAGGCGGCCGGTGGGAATCCCGATGTAGTGATCACCGCGGGGCGACAGCACGGCGATGCCCTCCTCGCTCGCAGCCACGATCGTGTGATCGCGCGCCTCGCCGATGCCCACGGGCAGACCGACGAGCTGCCGCCGCGGCTTCGCGAGATCGCGCGACACGATCGCGACGCCGGTGGGCCCGATCGTGAACAGCTGCTCGTTGCCGTACGCGACGAAGAATCGCTCGCCCACGGTGAGCTTGCGGACGATCGTCGGCACGGGCGCCATCTGCACGTCGTACGCGGAATCCTCGACGAGCGCTGCGAGGTGGCTGCTGTCCGCGGCCCAGTCCATGCCCTTGGTCCTGCCGACCGCGACGGTTCGCGGGGGGGCGGCGGTCTGCGTGCGATCGAGCAGCAGCAGATCGTCCTCTGCCCACAGCGCGATCCACCGGCCATCGGGCGACGGCGCGATCTCGATGATCTTCTGGTCCTGCGGGATCTGCAGCGGCTGTGTGCCGGCGAGGTCGAGCTGCCAGAAGCCACCCTCGGTATCCGTCCAGTACGCCGTGATCCCGACGAGCTCGAGGTCGTGGATCGACGTCGGCACCGTGAGATCACGGCGCCCGGCGCCGGCGCGATCGATCACGGTCAGCTTCGCGCCGCTCCACAGGACGATCTTGCGCTCTTGATCCGCGAACCGGGCGAGCACCTTCGTGCCGGTCTCTGCGATCGTCTGTGTCGTGCGCTTGCCGAGATCGTAGAGGCGGACCACCCCGTCATCACCCGCACCGAGCGCGAGCGTGCCGTCACTGCTCATCTCGAGCGAAGCCATCGCGGGCGACGCCGGGAGGCTCCACGCCACGCCCGCGGCGCGCGCGGCGGCCCCGATCGAGCGGACCTCGCGCCAGTGCCTCTCGGCGAGCGGCTTGATCATCGCGATCGCCGCCGTCGGGTTCGTTTCGGTGGCGATCCACGCCTGGCTGAGCGTCAGCTTCTCGTTGCGCTGCTCGGCGAGGGCCTTCTGTAGCTCCGCCGTCTCCTTGTCGCGGCGCGCCTCGGCCGCGGAGACATCGGCGCGATCTCGTTCGTTCGCGACCTTGAGGTAGGCGACCCAGCCGCCGACGATCAGCGCGAACGTGGCGAGCCCGACGGCGATCACCGGTACCTTGTGCTTCTTGACGAACCGCGCCACTCGCTCGCGCGGCGTGTAGTGGTGCGAGGCGACGAGCTGACCGGTGAGGAAGCGATTGAGATCCTCGGCGAGCGCGCGCGCGTCCTGGTAGCGCTCGTCGGGATCGTGGGCGAGTGCCTTGTCGATGATCGTCGACAGCTCCGGTGGGACGCCGGAGACGAGCTCGCCGATCGGCGTGGGCGGCGCGTTGACGGCGGCCTTCATCATCGCGTCGGCGGTCAGCGCGTGGTGTGGCGGCTTGCGCGACAGCAAGTGGTACAGCGTCGCCCCGAGGGCGTAGACGTCGCACCGCGCGTCCACCGGCTTGCCGCGCAGCTGCTCGGGCGCCATGAAGCCGGGCGTGCCGTAGACGATCCCGGCGCGGGTCTTCAGCGAGTCATCGGGATCGACCTGGACGGGGCCCCCGAGGTCGTCCTTGTCCTCGGCCTCGACCTCGTCGATCACCTTCGCCAGGCCCCAGTCGATCACGATGACCTCGCCGAGGTCTCCGACGAGGATGTTCGAGGGCTTGATATCGCGGTGCACGATCCCGCGCTCGTGCGCGTGGGCGATCGCGTTCGCCGCGGCGACCATGTGCGGCACCAGCGCCAGCCGCGACTCGAGCGTCTCCCCGGTGGCGACGAACTTCTCGAGCGGCTTGCCGCCGATCTTGCGCATCACGTAGTACGGCGCGCCGTTCGGGCCGATACCGGCATCGTGGACCGGCACGATCGCCGGATGCTCGAGGCGTGCGGTGATCCTCGTCTCGCGCGCGAACCGACGCAGCGAATCCGGATCGAACGACAGCGCCTCCTTGAGCGCGACCACGCGGCCGAGCGTGGTGTCGGTCGCTTCGACGACCCGGCCCATGCCGCCGCGAGCGATCTCCTCGCCGAGCTGGTACCTCGCCGGCGGCATCGCGGGCGGAGCGCTGGTCGTGGGTGTGGCGTCGCCGCGGATCGTCGCCATCACCGGCGGCAGCGAATCGGCCGGCACGTACCCGGACGGAACTTGCATCGTCCCCGGGATCGCACCCGGCACCGTTGGCGGATCCACGGGCGTCGGTCGACCGTCGACCGTCGTGGTCGTCGCCACCTTGGGATCCTCCGCCACTACGCCGGAGTATAGGTCAGTCCAAGCTCAGGCGCGGGTCGGCAGGAGGTCGCGCTTGACGGCCCGGACGAGCGCCCACAGGAACAGCAAGCCGATCAGCGCGAGGCCGATCGAGATCGGCAGCACGTGCCAGTAGTCGGCGGGCTTCTCGCCGGAGATCAGCGCGTACGCACCGTCGGGGATGCCGCGCGAGGCGTAGATGCCGATCAGATCGAGGTCCGCGTCGGGGATGGTGACGCTCGGCGCGACGGTGAAGCCCGCGCCGGTGGACGCCTTCATCGTGCTCCAGGTGGTCTTGTAGTGACGCGTGACGGGCTCGACACGAGCGGCCCACAGCTGGGCGGCCTCGAGCTTGGTGGTGGTGGTGCCGACGGCGCCGGCGCCCTTCACGTCGAACCGGATCTGGTCGGAGACGCCGGTCGGCGGGGGAATCGCGGGGCCCGTGGTGATGCCGGCCGAGGTCAACGCGGTGGCCCAGGCCTCCGCGGTGGGCAGGCGCTCGTTGAGCGCGGCGACGATCAGCGCGCTGTTCGGATCGACGACGTCGAGCGCGACCTCGTCAGCGTCGACCACCGGCATCGCCTCGCCGGAGACCATGGCGACCTTACCGCTCGCGAAGCCGGCGCGCGCGGCGGCGGCGGTGGCGAACATCGGGCGGGGATGCGCGGTGGCGTACTCGTCGACAGCCTTCGCGAACGGGAGCGCATCGAGCGAGCGGAGGCGGCCGACGAAGCCGGTGGTGACCGGCTGGTCCCAGCCGTTGCCATCGATCACGAGCCACAGCTTCTCGCCGCTGCCACGCACCGGGGCGACGCGGAGGCCGAGGCCGCCCTTCTGGACGCTCGTGCGGATCGCATGCGACATCAGCGGCTCGGCCTCGACCGTGACGTACTTGTCCGTGCCGACGTTGCCGGTCAGGATCTGCTCGACCGTGACCTTCTCCGGGTCGCCGCTGCCCGCGAACTTGCGGTCGCCGTTGAGGCGCAACAGGAACACGGCGCACAGGAACACCACGCCGAGCGCGGTGATGACGCCGATCTTCGCGGGAGCGCGCTTCAGCTTGATCAGATCGGGATCGACCGCATCGCGCGCGATGGGCGCGCCGGGGTCCTCGACTGATGTGGACTCTGCCATGGCGGAAGCGATCGGCATCCTATCGTGGGGATCGACAACGCGCCACCCACCCCGGTTGCGAGGAATCGAGTTACGTTGGCGCCGTGGGCACTTCGGAGCGGCCGCCGAGCAGTCGCGAGCACCCATTCGGGATCGCCGAGGTGGTCCGGCTCGCCGGGCGCGCGGTCGAGGAGCTGGGCCTCCTCTGGCTCGAGGGCGAGGTGACGCAGGTGTCCCAACCGGCGTCGGGGCACCTGTACTTCTCGCTGCGTGACAAGGACTGCGTGCTGGCCGCGGTGATGTGGGGGCGAGACGCCACCCGCTTGCGGTTCAAGCTCGAAGCGGGGCAGCGGCTGCGCGTCCGCGGTCGACTGGGCGTCTACGATCGCGATGGCAAGCTGCAGCTCTACGCCGATTTTGCGGAGCCCGCGGGCCTCGGGGCCGAGGCGCTCGCGCTCGAGCAGCTCAAGGCGAAGCTCGCGGCGGAGGGCCTGTTCGCCGCCGACAAGAAGCGCCCGCTGCCTCGGTTCCCGAGGCGGATCGGCGTGGTCACCTCGCGAACGGGCGCGGCGGTGCATGACATCATCCGGACGATCCAGCGCCGGTTCCCGACGCCGATCTTGATCGCGGACTGCGCGGTCCAGGGTCCCGGCGCGCCGAGTCAGCTCGTCAACGGCATGGCGATGGTGGTGCGCGCCGGCGTCGACGTGCTGATCATCGGGCGCGGTGGCGGCGCCGTCACGGATCTTTCGGCGTTCAACCACGAACGCGTGGTGCGCACGATCTCGCGCTGCCCGGTGCCCGTGATCAGCGCCGTCGGGCACGAGACCGATCTGTCGCTCTCGGATCTCGCCGCCGATGCGCGCGCGTCCACGCCCACGGCCGCCGCCGAGCTCGCCGTCGCCGACGGTGCGGCGATCGCCGACGTGCTGACGAAGGAGCGCCGACGCCTCGATCGCGAGATCCATCACCTCCTCGATCGCGCCCGGCAGGATCTCGACCGCGCGACCTCCACACTTCACAGCCGCGGAGAGCGCGCGCTGTCGGCGACGCGCGTCCAGCTGCACCAGCTCCAGCAGCGGCTCGCAGCGCTGCATCCGCGCGCACGGCTGCAGGCGCGCCACGGTCAGCTCGCCGAGCTCGAGCGCAGGCTCCACGCCACCCATCCAGGGCCGCGCCTGGCGCGCGGTCGACAGGATCACGCGAAGCTGGTCGCGCGGGCGGAGGCCGCGATCAGGCGGACGCTGGACCTCCGGCGCGCGGAGCTCGGTCGGCTCGCAGCTCAGCTCCACGCGCTGTCGCCGCTCTCGGTGCTCGATCGCGGCTACGCGATGGTCTCGAAGGGCGAGGAGCTCGTGCGTGCCGCGGCCGCGGTCAGCGTCGGCGACCGCCTGAACGTGAAGGTGGCGCAGGGCAGCCTCGCGGTCACCGTCGACGAGGTGCAGGAGTCGTGATCAGGGGCAGCACGCGTCTCACCGCGGTGCTCGGCTGGCCGATCGAGCACTCGCGCAGCCCGGAGCTGCTCAACGCGGCGTACGCCGAGCTCGGCATCGATGCCGTGATGGTTCCGATCTCGGTGCGCCCCGAGGATCTGGCGGCCGTGATCGCGGGGCTTCGTCTCGCGCACTGCGCCGGCG
>JAYVLW010000214.1:0-2797 GCA_043759315.1 Myxococcales bacterium | reverse complement strand
ACTCCGGGCCGTAAGGCAGATCATCGCGGCTCGCTCGGAAGCGGGAAGCCAAGCTCAGCCCCGGACGAGCAACACCGCGCCACCGGGATGGCCGCCGCCGGTCGTGACCACGGCCGTCGAGGCGCCTTCGACCTGGCGTGCCCCGGCTTGACCCCGCAGCTGCAGGATCGCCTCGTGGAAGAATCCGTAGCCGTGGAGCCGCCCTGCGGAGAGCTGACCGCCGTGTGGATTGAGGACGAAATCGCCGCCCGCCTGAATGCGGGTTCCGCCGTCGACGAACTCGCCCCCTCCACCCACTTCGCAGAAGCCGAGGGCCTCGATCCACGAGAGGCAGTTGAAGCTGAATCCGTCGTAGAGGCAGGCGACGTCTACGTCCCGGGGCCGCAAATCCGTTCGGGACCACATATGCGCCGCCGGCCCCCTGACGAGCGGCTCGTGCAGCAGAGTGCCCTGATCCCAGGAGAAGCGCTCTGCGAGATGGGTTCCCACGGCCTCGACGAGAACGGCTGGATGGGGGCGATCGTTCGCGGTCTCGACGGCCGAGACGATGACGGCGATCGCGCCGTCGCAGGGGACGTCACAGTCGTAGAGACCGAAGGGCGTCGTCACGATTCGTGCATCTAGATAGGCGTCGAGGTCGATCGGATCCCGATAGATGGCATTTGGATTCAGACCCGCATGCTTGCGAGCCGTGATGGGAATCCAGCCGAGCTGCTCCCGCGTCAGCCCGAACCGGTTCATATGGTGGCTCGCCTGCAGGCCGATCCATACGGCCGCGGACATCGCGCCGTACGGGAGGCGCCACTGCATTTCGCCGGAGACGCGACGGGGAGCCGCGATGCCGGCCGCCGAGGCTCGCTTGGCGCGCATCGCGTACGTCGTCTCCCAGACCGTTCGGAAACAGAGCACGTGTCGACACAAGCCGGCCGCGACCGCGAGCATCGCATTCACGATCGAGCCGCCCTGGCCGGCCGTTTCGCTTCCGCCCGCGAACCACGTAGGCGAGAGCGAGAGCGCCTCGGTAACCGCCGGTATGCCACCCTCGGACATGCCGCTCGCGGCCATCGATCCGCCGGGATAGGTTGCGAGACCATCGATGTCGGCCAGCTCGAGTCCGGCGTCCTTGACGGCGGCGCGGCAGGCGTCGACCGTGAGGGAGAGCGGGTCGCGCCCGAGGCGTCGCCCGACCTGGGACATCCCGATCCCGGTGAACGCAACACGCGACTCGAACTTGGACGAAGACCCCCTCGCCGGCGGGCCCGGGATCGCCGGTTCGGGCCAGGCCGTTCGCGAATCGTCTACTTCCCCGGTTGGAGCAAAGACGGGAAGCCACACGTCGTCGTGCTGCTCGAACCGGACTGCGACCCGTTGACCGATTCGGACGACGTCGGGATCGCAGTCGACGACTTGCGTGGTGAGTCGGACGAGCGGGTCCTCGTCCAGGGCGATGAGCGCGACGACGTAAGGTGGCGCTAGGTCGGGCAACCATTGCTGATGGTTGACGGAGAAGCCGACGACCGTGCCGCGACCCGAGAGAGTGTCGACCGAGAGCGGGCCCCCGCACCGGCGGCAGACGGGTTGGGGCGGATGGTTGAGCTGGTTGCAATCGTCACAGCGCTGCATGCGGAGCACGCCGGCCGATCCGCTCGTCCAGAAGAACTCGTTCTCCGGGGACAGCTCGGGAAGCGGTCTCATCAGCCGAGCCCGCCCGCTTCGCGAATCCTCGTGATGTCGTCCCACGCGAGCCCGACATCGAGCAGGATCGCCTCGCTGTGCTGACCAAGTTCCGGGGCCGGCCCGGCCGGTGTCGTCGATTGGCCGCCGAATCGCATCGGCGGCGCGACGAGCTTGAACTCGAGACCGTCGTGCCCAGTCACCTTCGGCAGATAGCCGTTGGGCTCGACCTGGACGTGATCGTGGATCTCTTTGAGGGTGAGGGCGGGCGCCCAGACGCCGGAGAGCTTCGCGAGACGCTCGCGCCAATCGTCGAACGTCCCACGAGCGAACGTCTCGTCGAGCTCGCGGATGCATTCGACACGATTCGCGAAGCGTGCGGCGCCATCGACGAAACGGAGATCATCGATCATGTCCTTCCGCTCGAGGATTCCGCAGAGCTCGGCCCAGAATCGATCGCTCTGCAGCAGGACGAGGTAGATCCAGCGGCCGTCGCGCGTGCGGTAGTGGTTGGCGACGGGGTTGCCGGCCGAGCTGCGTTCTCCCTTCATGAATTGATCCACGTACGGCGCGCTCACGATGCCCGGCGACATCGTCCACATGCCCACGTTCATGAGCGAGACGTCGACGGTCTCGGCGAGCCCCGTTCGCTCCCGCTGCAGCAGCGCCATCGCGATCGCTCCAGCGATCGCGTTGCCGCCGATCAGGTCGAAGAAGGCCGGCGGCTGGCCGGCCGGTCCTTTTTCCGTGGTGACGTGATGGGCCATTCCCGAAGTCGCCCAGCCCGCCGCGACGTCGTAGCCGCCCGTGTTCAGCATGGGACCTTCGCTCCCCCAGCCGGAGCCTCGGACGTAGATGATCTGGGGATTCACCGCCTGGATGTCGTCGACGTCGAGGCGGAGCTTCTGGCGTTGGTCTGCGAGATAGCTCGTGAGGAACACATCCGAGGCCCTGGCGATCGAGAGGAGTGCCTCACGTCCCGTCTCCGACTTGAGATCGAGCGTGATGCTTCGCTTTCCGCGGTTGGGTACCTCGTTGAATGGATTCGGGCCGTGCGTGTCGAAGTTCAGCATGTTTTGCAGGCCGCGCTGGGGGTCGCCGCCGGGCGGCTCGACCTTGATGA
>JAYVLW010000213.1:0-3906 GCA_043759315.1 Myxococcales bacterium | reverse complement strand
CGCGATGCGCGAGCGCCAGGGCGGCCAGTCGAGCATCTCGGGATATACGTCGATCTATTACATGTTCAAGGTGACCCTCGCGGTCGTGCTCGCATACCTGCGCACGAACCGCCGCACGCGTCCCGCCGAGGTCCCCGATGCAACAGGATGAGGAGTACTGGCGCCTCTCCGACGGCGTCGGGAACTGGGTGTTCGCCGGCGTCTGCCTGATCATCGCGCTGGTGTTGTTCCGGCTGATCGTGCGCGAGCGGATCACGCTGCAGGGCAGCATGTCGTACCTCGCGTTCCTCGTCGTGCTCGGCTCGATGGCCGTGTTCCCCGACGCGACCGGCTACGTCGCGCACAAGCTCGGGTTCTCCACGCTCGCGAACTTCTTCTTCTGCACGGCGATCGCCGCGCTCTCGATCCTGCACCTGCGCTCGCTGGTCACCCTGTCGAAGCTCCAGCTGCGCTCGGTCGCGCTGACCCAGGAGCTCGCGATCATGCAGGAGAAGCTCGATCGCGTGGCGCCGCCGACGTCCCCGGAGAAGCCGTCCTGAGCGTGCTGCGGCGGATCGGCCAGCGGATCGCGGCCGCGCCACCGTGGGTGATCCTCGGCGTCGCGTGGATGCTCCTGCTCGTCTACGCGTTTCCCGGGCAGATGACCCAGGACTCGTTCGACCACATGCGCGAAGCGCGCGAGCACATCTACAGCGACGCGCATCCGCCGATCATGAACGTGCTGTGGAAGGTCTGCGACGCCGTCGTTGCCGGCCCGTTCGGCCTGCTGGTCGTGCAGACCAGCCTGCTCCTCGCCGGGCTGTACGCGATCTTCCGCAAGACGTTTCCGCCGCGCCCGGCCGCGTGGTGGGCCGCCGGGCTGTTCGTGTTCCCGCCGAGCCTCTTGGTGATGAGCGTGATCTGGAAGGACTGCGTGATGGCGGGCCTGCTCGCCGTCGGCATCGCCGGGCTGCTCTCGGATCTCCGCTCGCGCCGGCTCCTCGGCCTCGCCGCGATGTTCGGCGCCACCGCGTTCCGCTACAACGCGTTCGGCGCGACGCTGCCGCTCGTGGTGCTCCTGTTCCAGTGGAACCCGGGCATGCACTGGCTCAAGCGCTACGGGCTCGCGACCGTCGCGTGGCTCGCGGTCACCCTCGCCGCGTTCGGCGTCAACAAGGCGCTGACCGACAAGCCGATGTACTACTGGAACTCGTCGCTCGCGCTCTACGACATCGTCGGCACGTATGCGTACGTCGACGAGGATCTGCCCGACGCGGAGCTCGAGGCGGCGCTCGCCGGCACCGAGCTCGTGATCAAGAAGGACATCCACGCGCTGATCCGCGCGGTGTACACGCCGAGCACCTACTACCCGATCCTCAACGATCCGCAGCGGACGATGTGGAACGTGCCGATCAACGGCTACGTGCCGGCACCCGAGCCGCAGCGCGATGCGATCTCGCGCGCGTGGTGGCACACGATCACGACCTACCCCGGCGCGTACCTGAAGCACCGCATCACGGTGTTCAGCGAGGCGCTCGGCATCGGCACCGGGCGCGGCCGCGGCGTGCCCGTGCGGCGCGAGTTCCGCTATCCGCAGCTCGCCTGGGACAACGGCCTCGCCACCGCGGCCTCGCCGCTGCAGAACAAGCTGACGCGCGCCATGGTGTTCTTCGTGCGGCACACGCCGTTCCTCGTGCCGTGGATCTACGCGTTGCTGTCGCTGATCCTGCTGCCGCTCGCGTTCCGGCAGCGGGATGTGCTGGCGATCATCCTGTCTGGCATCTTCATGGAGCTGACCCTCCTGCCGCTGGTGCACTCGAACGACTTCCGCTACTCGCACTGGATGGTCCTCACGACGACGATCGCGACCATCGTCCTGGCGACCCGCCGCTATCGTGCCGCCCGCGCCCGGACGCTGGCGGGGTAACAGGTTGCGCTGCCGGCAGACCGATGGCATTTTGAGCCTGCGTTGCGAGACAAGGTCATCATCATCGGCGCCGTCCTGGTGCTCGGCGCCGGCTTCGCCCTGTGGCAGATGACGAAGGACATCTCGTCGGTCGACGCGGACCCGCCGAAGCCGAAGCCGGAGATCACGCGCACACCGACCACCGAGGCGCCAGCACCATCGACCCCCGCGAAGCGCGACGCGCGGATCGCCCCGGTCGCGGTCGTGCAGCCGCGCTCGCCCTCGCACACCACCGGCGGTGGCGCGGGTCCCGCGCTCGACGTCGGTAGCGGCAGCGGCAGCGCCGAGGCCCCCGTGTCGCCGGCGCGGCTGATCGAGCGCGAGCTCAAGCGCCAGCTCGTGCGCCAGCTCGACGGGCTCGACGGCGCCGTCAGCGATTGCGTCGCGAAGTTCGGCAAGGGGAGCAAGCTCACCGGTGCCTCGGCCCTGACCCTCAAGATCGAGCGCTCGAAGACCGGCGCCCCGACGGTCGTCGAGGTGGCGGTCGAGCCGATCGACACGACGATCAAGGACCCCGCGCTGAACGACTGCCTGCGCGACACCGGCCGCAAGATCGTCCTCGATCTTCCCGATGGCATCACCGAGGTCACCGCCACACACCAGGTGAACCTCGATGGCGGCGGCATCACCGGCCACGACCTCACGGCCTACGACTTCAAGCCGATGGGCCGCCCGGTCGACCCTCCGACGCCGCCGAAACCCTGACGTCCACGCCATAGCGACGACAGAAAACTTCTCGTCGAGTTTCGGAGGTTTGCCACCCACGGAGCGGTCTGTCACCCGCCCCCGGAGGATTGGTTGACCCTGCCCTCGAGACCGTGGCAATCAGGGGGGATGGATGTCGCGCTCATGCGCCGCCTCGACCGGGTGCTCGGGGATGCCGCGTGCAGCGTGCTCGCGACGGCGCACCGGCTGAACAAGCCGTTCGTGAAGCCACGCGCGGTCCGCAAGATCGCCGTGATGAAGTTCTTCGGCATGGGATCGATCGTGGTCGCGAGCAAGAGCCTCGCCGCGCTGCGCGACTGCTACCCCGACGCCGAGATCCACTTCGTCACGTTCAAGTCCAACGCGGCCATCCTCGACATCCTCGGGATGACCGACCACAACCACTACGTCGATCCGTCCACCCCGCAGGCGTTCGTGAAGTCCACGCTCGCCACCGCCCGCGCGCTGCGCAAGGTCTCGTGCGATCTCGTGTTCGACCTCGAGTTCTTCGCGAAGTTCCCGCTCGTCCTCGGCAGCCTCGCGGGCATCCCGCAGAAGGCCGGCTTCTACCTGACCTCGGAGAGCTGGCGCAAGGAGCTGCTCGACATCGCCGGCTTCTACAACGCGTACTTCCACACGAGCGACATCTTCCTGTCGCTCGTCTATCTCGCCGCGACGGGCGACCACTACTACACCGGCTTCCCGGAGTTCTCCGCGAAGTACGCGTACCCGAAGATCGCGATCAGCGAGCTCGAGCGCGCGGCGCTGCGCAGCAAGCTCGCACAGCACGGCATCCGCCCCGGTGATCCGCTGTTCGTGATCAACGCGAACACCTCGCCCGATCTCGCGCCCGAGGCGCGCAAGTGGCCCAAGGAGCGCTACGCGCAGGTCGCCGACGAGCTCGTCGCGAGCACCCCGAACGCGCGCGTCTGCTTCATCGGAGCGCCCAACGAGCGCGCGTACGTGCAGAGCGTCGCCGACCACTGCAAGACCCCGCGCCGCCACGTGCTCGCCGGTGACATCTCGCTGCGAGAGCTGCTCGTGTTGTTCGCGGAGGCCAAGCTCCTCGTCTCGAACGACTCCGGCCCGATGCACCTGGCGTGTCTCGTCGACGCGCCGGTCATCGGCCTGTTCTTCGCCGATACGCCGACCCTGTTCGCGCCGATCGGCTCGCGGGTCCGCTCGGTGGCGCCGGCGCTGTACTCGATCCCGCTGTTCAGCGTGTACAACGGCAAGGACGTCGCGGTCGGCAGGCC
>JAYVLW010000212.1:0-5662 GCA_043759315.1 Myxococcales bacterium | reverse complement strand
GTTCGATGCGCTCGCGCGAGCGTTCTCCCAGGCCCGCCGCATGCCCTCGGGGGATGGCGAGGTGCGCGCGCGCCTCCACCGGATCGCACAGGAGCACCGCGCGTGGGATCGCCTCGCGGATCTCTACGAGGGCATGGCCGAGGAGGCCGAGACGGCGGTCGCGGCCTCGGACCTCCTCATGGAGGTCGCAACGATCCGCGCCGAGCAGAAGAAGCCGCGCGAGGCAGAGGCCCAGCTGCGCCGGATCCTCGGCATGCTCCCGAACGAGCCCGTCGCGCGCGCGCGGATCGAGGAGCTGTACCGGGGCGAGGGCCGCTGGGTCGAGCTCGCCGCCTCCCTCGAGGAGCGCACGGATCCGCGCCTGGGCACCGCCGCGCCCGAGGCCGAGCGTCCGCAGCTCCTGCGCGAGCTCGCCACGATGTACACCGAGAAGCTGCAGCGCCCGCACGACGCGATCGATGCGTTCGAGCGCCTGCGCCACCTGTCGCCGGCCGACACGGCGATCTTGTTCCAGCTCGCGAGCCTCTACGGCTCGGTAGGCCGGTGGTCGAAGGTGATCGAGACGCTCGCGCGCGTCAGCGAGGTCTCCGAGGGATCCACCGAGGCCCGCGAAGCGCTGCACTCGATCGCTCGGATCTACGTCAAGGAGCTCGAGCTGCCGGATCGCGCGCTCGACGCGTACAACCAGCTCGTCACCACCTGGCCCGACGATGTCGACGCGTGGGCCGCGCTCGATTCGTTGTACCAGGTGAATGCACGCTGGACCGAGCTCGCCGACGTGCTCCGCCGCCGCGCGGCGCTCGAGCGCGATCCGGCCGCGCGTGCCGCCCTGCTCTCGCGGCGCGCCCAGGTGCTGACCGACTGGCTCAATGCACCGGAGGAGGCCGCCGCGGCGCTGCGTCACGCACGCACGATCGCACCGGATGACTCCGCGCTCGCCGATCAGCTCGTCGCCGCCTTGATGAAGGGTGGTCGCGACCGAGAAGCGGCGGCGATCCTCGAGGATCGGATCGACACGCTGTCCGCCCCCGGAGAGCAGAACGCGAACGTCCCGCGCGGCGAGCTCGCCGCGCTCCACATCCGGCTCGCGCAGCTCCGCCTCGAGAAGCTCGACGACAAGATCGGTGCGAAGGCCGCGATCGATGAAGCGCTGGCGCTCGTGCCCGAGCACCCCACCGCGCTCGCCGTTCTCGCGAACGTGGCGTCGCCCGATGACGATCCCCGCGCGTTCGCCGATGCGAAGTTGCGCGAGGCCGAGCGCGCCACCGACGACGATCTGAAGCTCGCGGCGCTGATGGCCGCCGGCGACGTGCTCCAGACGAAGGTGGGAGATACCGCCGCCGCGCGCGCCACGTACGAACGCGTGCTCGCGCTGCGCCCGTACCACAGCGATGCCACGTGGGCCCTCGCCGGCCTCGTCGAGAAAGGCGGCGATCCGGAGACCGCCGCGCGCGTGCTCGAGAAGCGCCTCGAGGACGAATCACTGACGCCGCCCGAGAAGGCGCGGATCATGACGCAGCTCGCAGCGCTCTCGCGTGCAGCCGGGGTGGAGCCCGCCGCGGAGCGCCACCTCCTCGAAGCACTCGGCTGCGTGCCGGATCACCTGCCGGCCGTCGTCGCGCTCGCGGACTTCTACGCGGACGCCGGTCGGTGGAACGACCTGGAGCAGTTCCTGCGCCAGATCCTCGAGAGCACGGCGCTGCAGGCGGCGCCCGCCGCCCTGATCGCAGATCTGCATCGCCGGATGGCGAACGCCCACGAGAAGCTCGGGCGCGACGAAGATGCGTACCAGACGCTCGTCGCGGCCGACCGTCTCCACCGCGGGCACCTCCTGATCAAGCTCGCGCTCGGCGAGAACCGGTACAAGGCACGGCGCTGGCGCGAGGCCGCGCTGCACTTGTCGCCGCTCGCGGCGCACGAGGATGCCGCGCGCTATCCCACTGAGGTCGCGCAGGGGCTGTATCACGCGGCGCTCGCCGAGATCCGCAGCCTGCGTCCAGAGAAGGCGCAGCCGCTCTACGTGCGCGCACTCGAGCTCAAGCCGAACTACGCGCCCGCACTGCAGGCGCTGGCCGAGATCGCGATGGAGCAAGGCGACCACCGCAAGGCGGCCGACCTCCTCACGCGTCAGGCCACGGCGACCGAGGAGCCGGTCGAGCGCATGCGGCTGTTCGAGGCGCTCGGCGACATGGCGCTGCTCATGCTGCAGGACGAGGAGCGCGCACGCACGTGCTTCGCCGCCGCCGTCGCCGCCGCGCAGCCGATCGAGGCGAAGCACGTCCCGCTGCTCGAGAAGCTCCTCGAGCGCCAGGACCTCGCGAACGATCATGGCGGTGCCGCGCGCACGGCCGAGCTGATGGCGGCGTTCGGCGCCACGCCGGCGGATCGCGCCGCGCGCTACCTTCGCGCCGCACGCGACTACCTCGCCGAGGGCGATCGCGTGCGCGCCCGCGCCGCCGCCGACCGCGCTGTCGAGAGCGATCCGTACGATGTCGACGCCGTCGATCTCGCGTCGGGCCTCGCGATCGACGATGCCGACGTCGAGGCTGCGGCTGCGATGCTGACCCGTCTCCTGACGGCAAAGGACGACCGGCTCGCCGGCCCCGAGATGCAGGCGCGTCGCGCGATGCTCTCGTACCGCCTCGGCCTCGCGCGGCACCAGCGGGGCGATGCGCGGCAGGCCGTGATGGCCTACGACCGTGCCGTCGAGCTCGCTCCCGCATCGGACGGCGCGACGAACGCGCGGCGGGGCCTCGTGGAGCTCGCGCGCGCCAGCGACGACCCGGCCCGCAAGGACGCGATCGCGAACCACCTCGCGGCCATCACCGGTGCGACGGGCGCGCTGCCCGACCTCGTCGCGTGGGCCGAGGAGCTTCGCCGCGGCGGCCGCGCCGACGCCGGCCGCGCCACGCTCGATCTCGCGATCGCCTGTGGCCACACCGCCGAGGTTCATCAGAGCGCGTTCCTCTCGAGCCACAAGCCGTACGCGATGCGCGACGACGAGACCTACAAGGCCGTCCTCGATCTCGCCGATCGCGCGCCGATCATGGATCCCGACGAGGCGCTACTCGGGCCGGTCGCCGTGGCGCTCGCCGAGGCCGCGGCCCTGTTGTGGCCCGATCTCGAGGAGGCACTCACCCGCCAGGGTTGCAGCGGCGCGAAGCGCATCCCCGCCACGCTGCACACCCCCGCGACCGCGATGTTCTCGCGGCTGACCACCGCGCTCGGCACGGGTGCCGTCATGCTGTATCAGCGCGAGGAGGGCGAGGACGTCACGGTCGTCAGCGCCGCCACGCCGGTGATCGTCCTCGGTCCGCGGTTCACTGCCGAGTCGGGCGTGCCGGCCGACGTGGTGCGCGCGAAGCTCGCGCGTGCCGTCGAGCTGACGCGTCCGGAGCACATCGTGTTTGCCGGCATGCCGATCGCCGATGCCACGCGCCTGCTCGCATCCGTGGTGCGTCTGTTCGGCCCGCCCGCGCTGCGCGAAGCGGCGAGCGCCCTCGTCGCCGATCAGGACGTCCAGCGCGGCCACGACGAGATGGTCAAGGCCGCGCTCTCGGTCAAGATCCGCACGCGGCTCGAGCAGACGCTCGCGACCACGTCACTGTTCGTGCTCGACGTTCGCCACCACGTGGCGGCCTCCGAGCGCACGGCCGATCGCGCCGCGCTGCTCGTCGGCGGCGATCCGACCACGATCGTCGCGCTGGCGGCGGCCCGCGGCGCCTCCGCGCAGCACCTGATCAGCGCGCTCGGCCAGCCCGCGTGGCTGCCGTTGCGCACGAAGCTCGGCGTCGGCGTTCGCTCCTAAGGAGCGAGCTTGTCGGCGAGCATGCGCGCCGCGGCCCAGGCGCGTTGCTTCTCCTTCGCCTGCTGCGCCTTCGGCTTCGCCGCGAGCGCGACCTCCGAACGCGGCTTGTCGTCCCCGATGCCGAACACTGCGATCCGCGGGTTGATCGCCGGAGACGCGTCTGCATTCTGGTCGGTCTCGGCGAGCTCCACGATCAGCGCGTACGGCACTCCGTCGGCGAGCCGCCACTCGAGCTTGTCGCCGACGCGGCCGCCGATGTGCGTCTCTCCGGTCTTCCCCGAAACGACGACGTACGTGTCCGTCGCAGAGAAGCTGACCTCGACGCCGAAACCCTTCACGGCGGCCGGGCACGTCAGCACCGGGTCCTGGCCCTCACCGCCCTTGATCTTCGTCTTGCAGGTCTTGCTCGGATACAGCCCGGTCTGCTTCGTCGTCAGCTTCGGCTTCGCCGAGGCCACCGAGCAGACCAGGAGCATCCCGAGGATCACGCGCGTGTTCATCCCCGGATCATAGCTGCTGCGCCCGTGTGGTAGGCTGCCGCTCCGATGTACCTCGGGATCGTCAAGGGCACTGTCGTCGCCGAACGGAAGGCCGAAGGCCTCGCGGGCACGAAGCTGCTGCTCGTGCAGCCGGTCGACGAACATGGCACGCCGGTCGGGGACATCCAGGCCGCGGTCGACCGCGTGCAGGCCGGCGTCGGCGACTTCGTGTACCTCGTCGGTTCGCGCGAGGCAGCGCTCGCCTGCGATCCGTGGTTCGTGCCGGTCGATGCCGCGATCGTCGGCATCGTCGACGGCGTCGACGTGCCCCGCAAGGCGGCGCCGTGAAGCACTGCCGGGTCGTCGGGCCGCTATGGGCCTCGGTCAAGCACCCCGCGTTCGCCGGACATCCGCTGTTCGTCGTGCAGCCGCTCGACGAGACCGGTGCGGATACCGGCACGAGCTTCGTGGCCATCGATCACGTCCAGGCCGGGGTCGGGGACAAGGTCATCGTGCTGACCGAGGGCAACGGCGTGCGGCAGATCCTGAACCAGGGCGACAAGACGCCGATCCGCTCGATCATCGTCGGCATCGTCGATGCCGTGACCACATGAAGGGCGGCCATCCGCTGCGCCACGAGATCGCGGAGGTCTCGCGCCACCTCCACGCGGCGGGCTGGGTCGCGAACCACGACGGCAACGTCACCGCGCGCGACGGCTCGCGGTTCCTCGCCACGCCGACCGCCACGTCCAAGCGCCTGATCCACGAGCGCGATCTGATCGAGGTCGACGCCAAGGGCCAGGTCGTGGGCTCGGGCCGCGTGTTCGGCGAGATCGGGCTGCACCTCACGATCTACGAGCGCCGCCCCGACGTCCACTGCGTCGTCCACGCCCATCCGCCGCACGCGACGGCGATCGCGTCGTCGCGCAAGAACCTCATCGAGCGCCCCTTCCTCGCGGAGGCGCTGGTCTCGCTCGGGCCGCGGATCCCGAAGCTGGCATACGCGCAGCCCGGCGACGCCGCGAAGCAAGCGCTCGCGCCGTGGTGCGAGCTCGTCGACGCCGTGCTGCTCGGCAACCACGGTGTGCTCGCCTGGGGGGCGGATCCCGAGCAGGCGCTGCTTCGCATGGAGCTCGTCGAGCACCTCGCGAAGATCGCGCTCGCGGCCGAGGCGCTGGGCGGTGTCGAGCAGCTCCCCGACGCGGCCATCGCCCCGCTCCTCGCCGCACGGGCGAAGGCGAACATCGGCCGCGCCGCGGACAACGCGGTCAAGACCGCCGCCCAGCTGCTCGGCACGAGTGCTCCGGCGACACCCGTGGTGGCGTGTGCCCCCGCGCCGCACTCGAACGTGCCCACGATGTCTCCCGGCGGCCAG
>JAYVLW010000211.1:0-17672 GCA_043759315.1 Myxococcales bacterium | reverse complement strand
GCCGAGCTCCTCAAGCGCGCGTTCGGCGAGCCGTGCTTCAAGACCATGCCGGTCGACGCCGATCCCGAGACTCCTGGCCCGCAGTACGACTGCTCGGTTGTCGACGAGCGCTACGTCCCCAACAAGCCGCCCGAGGAGCTCGCCGTGATCCCGCAGTGCGATGCCACCAGGTCGCGGATCCCGTGCTGGCACATCGACGAGGACCTCGAGCACTGCAGCTACACGACCATCACCCCGCACCTCAAGCTGTTCGTCGAGCGCGGCGGCGTGATCCCTGGTCCCGAGATCCACATCAAGGCGAGCTGCGTGACGATGCCGTCGTCTACCGGTCCGGTCCAGTAGCTCTGGCCCACTCGGCTTCGAGGCCGAGCTCGCGGATCCAGCGCGCGATGTATTCGCTGTCCAAGCTTCCCCGCTGCACCGCGAGCATCCGCCGGACGTCGTCGATCTGCCGATCGGAGCCCCCGTCCTTGGCCCACTCCAGCTTCGCGATCGCGGTGTCCTCGGCGGAGGCAACGAACACCTCGACGCCATCGATCGTCGCGGGCCCACGCCGAGCGAGCTCGCCGACCGAGAATGGGCGGGCCTTCCGGATGATCAGATCGACCTTCCAGGCCGTGTCCGGATCGATGATGTTGAACATCGAGCGCCTCGCCAACGCCTCCCGTGCGACATCACCATCGACGTAGTAGCGCTCGGGGATTCGCTTCAGGAGCTCTTCGAACTGACCACGCGTCGGGTCGATGACGATGTCGAGATCATAGGTGGTTCGAGGCTCCCCATGGAGCGAGCTCGCGAACGAGCCCACCACCATGTAAGGCGTCCCACTCGCATCGAGCAGCTCCGTGACAACGCGGAGCAGGGTTGCGATGGTCATGGCGCGAGCAGAGGTGCAGTCGGCCACGCACGCACGAACAACTCGTCGCCGTAGATCATCCGCCACAGCGCCCACCGCGCATGTTGCTCGTCGTAGTCCGGATGTCGCATGCGGATCCCTGCCGTTGCGGTAGCACGCGTGCTCTCGCACATCGCGCTGATGACCTCGGCCTTGCGCGACATCGACATGCCGCGCAGGATGCGCCGCTGGATCTCGGAAGCTTCGGCTGTGGTGTCGCGCATCGGGCTGATCATACCTACAGAAGGACGCCGGTCAGCAGGATCTTCGCGATCGTGAAGTAGATGATGATGCCGCTGACGTCCACGAGCGTGGCGACGAGCGGCGCCGAGGCGTTTGCGGGGTCGGCTTTGATCTTGCGGAGGAGGAACGGCAGCATCGAGCCGGCGAGCGTGCCCCACAGGACGCAGCCCGTGACGCTGAGCGCGACGGTGATGCCGATCAACACGTAGTGATCGCCGTAGCTCCCGGCGGCGCCCCAGATCACGACGCGCACCGCGGCGAGGACGCCGAGGAGCGTGCCGAGCGCGATGCCGATCGCGAGCTCACGGCGAAGGACGAGCCACCAGTCGTTCGCGCGGACCTCACCGAGCGCCATCGCGCGGATGACGAGGGTGGAGGCCTGAGAGCCGGAGTTGCCACCGCTCGAGATGATCAGCGGGAGGAACAGCGCGAGCATCGGGATCAGCTCGTGCTCGAAGAATCCCATCGCCGTGGCGGTGAGCATCTCGCCGACGAGAAGGATCATCAGCCAGCGACCGCGCTTGCGGATCATGTCGCGCCGGCTCGACTGGAGGTACGGCACGTCGAGGGCTTCCATGCCGCCGAACTTCTGCGCGTCCTCCGTGGCCTCTTCCTGGACAACGTCGACGATGTCGTCGACGGTCACGATGCCCTTCATCTTGCCGTCCTTGTCGACGACGGGGACGACGGTCAGGTCATGCTCGGCGAACACGCGCGAGACGGTCTCCTGGTCCATCTCGTCGGTGACGCGGACGACATCGATCTCCATCAGCTCGGCGACGATCTTCTTGGGATCGGCAGCGAACAGGTCGCGGAACGAGACCACGCCGAGGAGGCGCTGGTCGCCATCGAGGACGTAGGCGTAGTAGATCGTCTCGATCTTGTCGCGCGCCTGCCGCTGCAGGTAGCTGATCGCCTCGCCGGCCGTCATGTGCGGGCGGAGGCGAGCATAGCGGGTCGACATCAGGCCGCCGGCCTCGTCCTCGGCGTACGCGAGCAGCGCCGTGACTTCCTTGCGCGTCGGGGCATCGAGCAGCGCCAGCAGCAAGGCACGGTTGGCCTCGGGGACCTGCTGGATCAAGTCGGCCACGTCGTCGGGCTCGAGCAACCGCATCCACTGGCGGCGCTGGCCGGGCCGGAAGTGCTGGAGCAGCGCGGCCTGGTCGCCAGCGGTGAGGCCGATGAAGAAGTCCTCGGCGTCCTCCCGCGGTAGGACGCGGAGGCCGTCGGCGCGCTCGTCAAGATCGAGGAGCGGCCAGGCATCGCGGAGCTCTTCGGAGGTCAGCTCTTCGTCGGAAGGCGCCGGGGGCGCCGGCTGCTCCGCGACCGAGGGCATCGGCGGCAGCATCGTGGTGCGCTTGCTGCGCCGGGACGGCTCGAACGATTCGACCAGCTCGACGACATCGGAGTCCTCGCCGCGACTCTCGGCGATCGCCTTGATCTCCGCCGCGATCGCGTGGGCCTGCTCGGGCGGCAGGGTGCTGATCTCGCCGGTGCCGTCCTGCGGCCGATCGGGGATGGTCTCCGGAATACTGTCGTCGGGCGGGACCATCTCTCGCCACCCTGCCTATTCCGGAGGACGAGGTAAAGATCCGGATCGCGATTTACGCTGGCCGTGCGTCCGCGCGGAGCCGGAACGCCATGCGCGCGCCGGTGGGGACCGGCTCGGCGTGAATCTCGCCGCCGTGCGCGTCGACGATCTGCCGGCAGATGTAGAGACCGACGCCGGCCCCGTTCGGAGCCTGCACGTTCGGCCGCACGTGCTCGACGCGGAAGAACTTCTCGAACACCCGGTCGCGCAGGTCCTCGGGAATTCCCGGACCCGTGTCGGTGACCGCGACCTGGACGTCGTGGGACTGCCGGGAGGTCTCGACGATCACCCGGCCCCCGGCCGGCGTGTACTTGATGGCGTTCGTGAGCAGATTCGACAGCACGATCGCCAACCGGAGCGGATCGCCTCTGACGATGGCCTCGGTCGGGCCACGGACCACGTCGAGCACCAGGTCGGCCTCGGCGAACCGCGGCGCGAAGAGCGCGACCACCTCGCCGACAAGCCGGTGTAGATCGATGCGTTCCATCACGAGCCGCAGCTTGCCGGCCTCGATCCGCGACAGATCGAGCAGCCGTTCGATCGTGCGTGCGAGCTCCTCGCAGCCCTGCACGGCCATCCCGAGGATCTCGCGGTGCCGTGGCGACAGATCACGAGCCTCCTCCCCGAACATGAGGAGGTTCATGCGCAGCGTGGTCAGCGGGGTCTTGAGCTCGTGCGACGTCACCGCGATCAACTCGGAGCGCAGCGTATCGATGCGGACGAACTCGGTGATCTCGTGGAGCACGGCGACCGCCCCGGTGCGGCCCGCGGAGAAGCTCGGTATGGGCACGGCGAGCGGCAGGTACGTGCGGCGCTCCGCCCCGTGGTCGATCACGAGCGGCGTCACCGGGTTCGCGATCGACGTGCCGGCGAGGACGGCCCGAACGAGCGCGGCGGCGGAGGGCGGCAGCGCGTCGGCGCGGGCCAGATCGATGATGCCGGCCGCGGCGAGCACGGTGCGCGCAGGCTCGTTGAGCGACACCACGGCGCCATCGGGCGCAACGACGATCACGGGATCCGGCAGCGCGGCGATCGTTGCCTCGAGCGTCTCCTTGGCGCGAAGAACTTCGGCGAGGTTCGACGTCTCCCACGCGACCAGACTCTCGGCCATCCGGTTGAACCCGCTGGCAAGGGCGCCCAGCTCGTCGTCGCGACGCGGGACCACACGCTGACTGAAGTCACCTCGGCGCATCGCCTCCACGGACGCCGTGAGATCGCGGATCGGTCGCAGCACGCTGCGGGCGAGCGCGAACGCGACGATCAACGTCAGACCGAGCGCCCCGATCGCCACGCTTCCTACGAGCCAGCGACCCTGGCGCGCTTCGTCGCGAGCGGCGATGCCGGCATCGCGCAGCGCTTCGAAGCTGTGCTCGCGCAACGTACCGCACCCGGCGACGGCGCGGCGCAACCGGGGATTGACCTCGCGGTGGTAGCGATCTCGAGCATCCTGGGTGTTCGCCTCCGCCAGCAACGCGTCGCCCTCGCGGCGGTACACGGCGACGTCGGCGAGGATCGATGCCACCACCGTGCGCTCGACGGGCGTGACCTGCAGCGACATCTCGGCCGCAGCGCGGTCGAACGCGTCGCGCTGGACCGCCAGCTCGGACCGCGCACGCGCGACCTCCCCGGCCACACCGAGGAGCAGTGCATCGTCCTCGCGCTCGAGTGCACTCGCCATCTCGGCCGCGAGATCGATCATGCCCTGCCGGCCCTGCAGCGTCCGATCGACGACGTTCCCGAGCCGGATGAACAGCGCGGTGCTCCACACGCCGGTGATCACGACGGCGAGGAGGATCACGAGCCCGGCCCAGATGAAGCGCGCGCGGAGGGTAGAGCGCACGCGACTAGGTTAGCCCGTACCGCTTGCGCTTGCGCTGCAGCGTCGTCGGATCGATCCCGAGGACGCGCGCGGCCGACTCCAGCGACGACGCGCGCGCGATCACCCGCGCGATGTGCTCGACCTCGAGCTGCTCGATGGTGATGTCGCCGCCGAGCACCACCGGCGCCCCGCGCACGCGGTCGCCGTCGACGGGCGGCGCGTCGATCCCGAGATCCTCGGGCTCGAGGAGGGGACCCGGCGCGAGGATCACGGCGCGCTCGATCGCATTCCTCAGCTGGCGCAGATTTCCCGGCCACGGCTCGCGTACCAGAGAGGTACGCGCGCGTGGCGAGAGCTCGAGGTTCGGCCGCGCCTGCTGCATGCGGCACAGCGCGAGGTAGTGCTGTGCGAGCGGCAGGATGTCCTCGCTGCGCTCGCGGAGCGGCGGCAAGGTCAGCGTGATCACGTTGAGGCGGAAGAACAGATCTTCGCGGAACCGGCCCGCGCGGACCTCGTCCTCGAGCGAGCGATTGGTCGCGGCGATCAGCCGGACATCGGCGCGGCGCTCTGTGGCCTCGCCCAGCCGCTCGTAGGTGCGGTCGTTGAGGAACCGCAGCAGCCGGGCCTGTGCATCGGGCGTGAGATCGCCGACCTCGTCGAGGTACAGCGTGCCGCCCGCGGCCTCCTCGACCTTGCCGACGGCGTTGTCGACGGCGCCGGTGAACGAACCGCGGCGATGGCCGAACAGCGCGCTCGTCATCAGATCGCCGGCGAGCATCGGGCAGTGCACGGTGACGAGCGGCCGCTCCGCACGCTTGCCGTGCTTGACGATGTATCGCGCGAGCACGTTCTTGCCGGTGCCGCTCTCGCCGCGCATCAGCACGACGGACTCCGACGATGCCGCGCGTCGCACACTCGCGAGGAATGCCGCGTATCCGGGGCTCTGGGTCTCGAACAGATCGTCGCCTTCGGTCGCCTCGACGCGCGCCTCGAGGCTGCTCACCCGGCGGCGCAGCGCCTCGGTGGCGATCACGCGCCGCGTGGCGTGGCGCACCTGCTCGGGCGTGAACGGCTTCGGCACGTAGTCGATCGCGCCGAGGCGCATCGCCTCGACGGCGGTCTCGAACGTGGCGTACGCGGTGATCACGACGATGCCCACGCCGGGATGCGCGGCGAGCATCTTCGGGATCGCCGTGAGGCCGTTGTCGCGGCCGAGCCAGAGATCGAGGAGGATCACGTCGAATCGTCCGCGCTCGAGCGCTTCGAGCGCGGCGTGCGTGGAGCCGACACCGAGCACGCGCGCGCCATCTGCCTCGAGGCACAGGCGCACCGACTGCCGCACACCCGGATCGTCATCGACGACGAGCGCGGACCAGCCGGCGGCCGGGACGGGAGAGAGGTCTTCGTTCCGAGCATCGGCGCGCGCCTGCATCGCGGCAGCATGGCACGACGGTTCGCCGTGGCGACGGGGCATTTTGCCCGAACGCTGTCGCCATCTCCGACGGAGACACCCGTGGCTCGGCGCTTGCTGCACCCCGGTGCGTGAGCGCGACGATCGGCGAGCTGCTGCGGCGGGCCACCGCGCTGCGCCGCGAGATTCTGCTTCTCGCCGCGGTCCTCATCCTCGCCGACGCTGTCGCCGCGACCGAGTGCATCCGGCTCGTCGGTCACCCGACGGTGCGGATGGGATTCGCGCTCGCGACCGCGGTGATCGTGATCTGCGGCAGCAGCGCCTTCGGGCTGCGGCTCGAGCGCGAGCTCGTCCGCGTCCGTGGTGAAGCGGCCCGCACGCTTGCCCGAGATGTGTGATCCGTTCGGGCAATTTGCCTGGACAGCTCGTTCTCCGTCGGGTGTTTCGACGGATCGGCTAGACGTACCATCGATCGGCCATGGCGATCGACGACGCGACCTTCCTCCAGCACATCAAGCTGTTCGCCACGCTCGACGATGACGAACGCAACGTCCTCGCCAACGTGTGCACGCACAAGGTCATCGAGGCCGGGTCCGCGATCTTCTCGGCCGGCGAGCCCGGCGACACGATGTTCATGGTGATCAGCGGCTCGGTCGAGCTGTTCGTGAAGGACACCGCTGGTCAGAAGATCGTGCTGACCACCGTCGGCGCGCACGGCCACTTCGGCGAGCTCTCGCTCCTCGACGGCGGCTCGCGCACGGCGAGCGCGAAGGCGACCGAACGCACCGAGGTGTGCGCACTCGACCGCGACGATCTGCTGACGCTGTTCAAGAAGCGCCCCGAAGCCGCGCTCGACATGCTCGCGGCCGTCGGCGGCATGACGCGCAACGCGAACGCGCTCCTGCGCGCGCGCGTGGTCAAGAACGTCAACGAAGAGGTCGAGGTCGACCGCGGCAACCTCATCATGCGGGTCGCCGATGCCGTCGCGAACTTCTCCGGCAGCATCACGTTCCTCGTCCTCCACGTGTTCCTGTTCGCGGGCTGGATCGGCCTCAACTCCACGCCGCTCGCGTTCGATCCGTTCCCGTTCAACCTCCTGACCATGACTGTCTCGCTCGAGGCGATCATGCTGTCGACGTTGCTGTTGTTCAGCTCGAACCGGCAGGGCGCGCGCGACCGGATCCGCGCCGACGTCGAGTACGAGATCAACCTCAAGGCCGAGCTCGAGGTCGCCCACCTCCACGAGAAGACGGATAAGATCCACGAAGACATGCTCGACCGGTTCGCGAAGATCGAGCGCGCGCTGGCCTCGCGTACCGCCGCGTGAAGACCCTCCTCCTCCTCCTCGCCCTCACCGCCACCGCCCACGCGGACATCGATCCGTGCGCCTGCAGCCCGAACCGCCCCGGGTTCTTTCGCCAGGACGCGCTGACCGGCCTGTGGGGCGGCAAGCGCGAGGCGATGCGCGATGCCGGCTTCACCGCGCTCCTCACCTACGCCGGCGAGGTATTCACGGGCGCGAACCTCGACAAGGACACGAAGCACACCTCGATCGCCGGCCTCGGCGTGCTCTCGCTCGACGCGGATCTCTCGCTCCTCCTCTCGGATCACCTCGGCGCCGCGCACCTCACCGGCCTCGGCATCCACGGCGACGGCCTGTCCGAGCAGCTGATGGACATCTACGGCGTGTCGAACAACGTGGCGCCGAACGACGTGCGGCTGTTCGAGGCATGGATCGAACAGCCGGTGAAGATGGTCACCGTGCGCGGCGGCCTGCTCGCCGCGGATCAGGAGTTCATCCTCGCGAAGCACGGCACCGCGCTGCTCAACGCGACGTTCGGCATCATCTCGCAGGTACCCGCGATCGTACCCGGTCCGGTCTACCCGGTCGCCACGCCCGGCGTCAGCCTACGTGTCACCGTTCCGCACGCGCTGATCCGAGGCGCGATCTACGACGGCGATCAACAGAACACGCACGGGATCCCGACCGGCATCGGCGACGACGCGTTCATGATCGGCGAGGTCGAGCTCGAGGACACGCTCAAGCTCGGCGGCTGGCACCACACCGACCATCGCAACGGCGTCTACGCGATCGCCGATCGCCAGTTCGATCGCTACGTCGGCGGCTTCGTTCGCGGCGGGTACAGCCGCGGCCAGGCCGTGGACCTCTACCTCGACACGGGCATCAGGATCGGGCCCGGTCCGCTCCGCGAGGGGGACTTCGCCAGCGTTGGGCTCGCGTTCGCGCGCGCCGAGGCCGGGGCCCAGACCGCGGTCGAGCTGACCTATCAGCTCCAGGCCGGCTGGTTCACCTTCCAGCCTGATTTCCAGGTGTTGCTGCTCCGCGAGCGCACCGCAGCGGTGATGGCCGCGCGGGTCGTGATCGTCTTGTGACGTGATAGGGTCCCCCCGTGTCGAGCCCGGGCCGCCCGTGGATCACCGCGAACCAGGTCACCCTGGCGCGCCTGATCCCCATGCCGCTGCTGGCGTGGCTGATCTACCGTGGCGCCGAGGAGGGCTACCGCAACAACCCGTACATGTGGAGCGCGCTGATCGCCGGCACGCTGATCGGCTGTACCGACTGGGTCGATGGCATGCTGGCCCGCAAGTACGGCCCGACCGTGCTCGGCGGCCTGCTCGATCCGATCGCCGACAAGGTGTTCATCGCGTTCGCCTACGTCCCGTTTGCGGATGACATCGGCGGCAAGGCCAGCATGGTGCCCGCGTGGGCGTGCGCGCTGATGTTCACGCGCGAGCTGTTCATCACCGCGCTGCGCTCCGCCTACGAGCAGCGCAACCTCAGCCTCAAGACCAGCTACCTGGCGAAGGTGAAGACCTGGACCCAGATGCAGGGCATCGGCGTGATGCTGCTGTTCCCGCTCGTCGGGCCCGTCGCCGGCCTGACCTGGTTCCTCGCGATCTCCACCGTCACCCCGCTCCTCGTGATGGCGGTGATCTGGCTGACCAAGAAGAAGTTCTTCAAGGGCGGCCTGGTGATGAGCGGCTCGGTCGCGCCGATCCTCGCGCTGCACCTGTTCACCGACGAGGCGATCACGGTGAAGTGGATCCTCCTCGCCGTCGTAGGCATCACCTGGATCTCGGGCCTCGACTACATCGCCATCGGCTGGAAGCAGCTGCGCGGCCGCGGTGACTTCGCCAAGGCCGACGGCGTTCGCCTGATCGGCGCGCTCGCGATGCCCGGCCTGTTGTTCGCCGACCTCGTCGTGGTCCCGGCCTGGGTCCCGGCGTGGCCGATCTTCGCGATCCTCTCGCTCGAGCTCGCCGTCGGCGGCCTCGACAACCTGATGAGCCACCACAAGCGCGCGACCAAGGCCCTCGCCTGGGGCGGCCGCGTGTTCGGCGTGTGCGCGCTGCTCACCGGCGGTCTGCTCATCCAGGATCACGCCGACCTGTTCCTCTACGGCGCCACCGCCGTCTCGCTCGTCGGCGTCGCTGCCGAGTTCTGGCGCGGCCGCGACTACTTCCTCGACAAGCGGATCCGCGATCGCGCGCTGCGCGAGGCGGCCGTGCACACGCCCGAGTCGCAGCTGACGTAGTCGCAGATTCACGGCGAGCGTCTTCGACGAGTTCATTGAACAAGACGGTCAACCACGTCAACGACTCATCACGTAGATCGAGTCGCTGCCGCACCATCGGCAAGCACGCAAATCGCGGCTGCGACTTCGACTTCCATTTCCGCTACCTCAGCTCTTCCCGAAGGCGTTCCCGCACGGCCATGAGCACGCGACCGAGCTCGTTGCGACCGCTGCCATCGCCGCCATCGCCCCAGAAGTCGTCGTTCTCGGTGTGCTCGACCAGCGTGGCGCTGCCGGTCGCGAGCAGCAGCACGCGCAGCTCGTCGTGCTGGCGGAACTTCGCTTCGACCGCCTCCCGCATCACGCCGATCTTCGCGGACTCCCAGTCACGCCGCAGCTTTCGTTTGCGGTCACGGCCCATGCGCGCGGCCATCATGGGCGAGTTGGCGCGGCGGATCTCTTCCTGATCACTCGCGTTCGTGAACTTCTGCGCCTGAAAGAAGTGCTCCGAGGTTGGCCATCGCTTGCCCTTCAAGGCGATCGGGTACGGCGCGAAGTTCGAGAGCTCGCCGTGCTCTGCGTTCACGCTGTAGAAGTGGATGGTGCGCGCCGGAGGCTCCGCGCTCGCCGACCGAGTTGCCTTCTTCGCCATGCGTCACGGGGCGAGCAACGACGTCAGATCCGAACAGGTTCCAGCCGCGGCGAGCCAGCGAGCGAGTCGCGCTGGGTCGCGCTCTGCCGCGATGCGCTCGCGCTGGGCGGCGGAGATCGGGATCGCGCGACTCGCGAGGACCGCGAGCACCGCCTCGATCAAGGTCTCGATCCGACCCTCCGCGCGACCTTCTGCTCGCACCTGGGCGTGTGACTCCTCGATCCGCGGATTGCGCTTCGCGAGCAGCGCGCGAGCGACCGCGTCGTCGGTGCGCCCCGCGTCGAGGAGCGCCGCGTATGGCAGCGGCAACGCGAGCGCTGGATCTTCCAGGTCGGCGCTCGCGTCGAGGATGCTCCATGTCCCGAGCTCGCGGGACCACTCGAGAAGCCGGCCCCGCTCGAGATCGATCCCGAACACGCGACGGACTCCGCGGGTGCTCAGCTTCGCTGCCTTGGTCGCCGCATTGGCGATCGTCTGCGTGCTGATGATCTCGACGACGAGCTCTTCCAGTCGGCGTCCGCCGGTGACCGGGTCCGGTTCGCGCAGGAACACGCTGACGTCCGGTGCGATGTCATCGATCTTCGAGGTCCGCGTCAGCATCTCGGTCGCGACGTTGTATTCCGAGCGCGTGTACGCTTCGAGGAGTGAAGCTATCTTGGATTGCCGGGTCGCGTGCGGCGGGAGTGCGGGTGGCACGGGCACTACCATCCCGTCGATGATCTCGTAGCCTGAGCCTGGCGCGACGAGGCGCTCGTCGATCGCCGGCAAGTCCGGGCTCGGGTGGCTCGCGTCGGTCGACATGACTCAGGATACCTCGCGTGGTTCGGGTTCGGTCGCGCAGACATGCCGCCGCCAGGCAGCAAGCACCGCGCCATCGGCAACCGCGCGAAATCGCATCGCGGAGCTGTCCGGGACGTCCGGCGCACGGACGCGTTGGTCGCGCACCGGACGCGATCGGACGACCGTCAGCCGACGACTCTGTTGCGGCCTTCGCGCTTCGCCTTGTACAGGTTGTCGTCGGCGACCTTGATGAAGGCGCTGACGTCGATGTCTTCGCCCTCGACGGTGGTGACGCCGACCGAGACCGTGACCGGGAAGCTGTCGCCCTCGTATTCGAACGGCGCATCGGCGACGAGGCGGCGGACCTGCTCGGCGAAGGTGCGCGCGCCGGTGATATCGGTCTCCGGCAACACCGCTGCGAACTCCTCGCCGCCGTAGCGCGCGAGCAGCTCCTCGCGACGCACGCGACCGAGGAGGCGCTTCGAGAGCTCGCGCAGCACGTAGTCGCCGGTGAGGTGGCCGTGCTTGTCGTTGATCGCCTTGAAGTGATCGATGTCGAACATGAGCAGCGACAGCGGCCGGCGATAGCGCGCGCAACGGGCGATCTCGCGCTCGAGGAACTCGAGGAAGTAGCGCTTGTTGTGGGCGCCGGTCAGGGCGTCCACGATGGTCATCCGGTAGATCTCTTCGTGGTAGCTCGCCTCGACGCCGGCGCCCGAGAGGAACTTGAAGATGGCGGCGCCGATCTTCACGAAGTCGGCATCGCGGAGGACGGACTTGGTGACGGGCACGTCGTTGACGTAGCTGCCGTTCGTGGACTGGAGGTCCTCGACCGACCAGTTCTCGCCGGTGCGAAACACGCGGGCGTGGCGGCGCGAGACGCTGTCGCGATCGACCTGGATGTCGCAGTCGGCTCCGCGCCCGAGGACGACCTCGCTGCGCGACAGCGGGAACCGCTTGCCCATGTCAGGGCCCGGCGGATAGATGAGCACGAGACACGCCTCGCCGGCTTCCTTGGTCGGTTTGACGACCTGGACCTTGGTGATACGAGTCTTCCACTCGGACATGCTTGGACGGGCTCAACGCCGCAGAACCGCGTTGGTTTGTCGATCTGACCGCAAGGTCACCAACCTGTCAATGTATGCGGCGGTGTGATAATCCGGCGGACGTGGCAGTCGCCCGCGCGTCGAGCGAACCGTTCGATCTCGTCGGAGATGACGATGTCGGTGTCGTGCTCGTCCACGGGTTCACCGGGTCGCCGTGGGAGGTCGGATACCTCGGCGCGCAGCTCGCGGCCTGCGGGTACACCGTGCGCGCACCTCTGCTCCCTGGTCATGGCAGCTCGCTCGACCACCTCGATCATACGCGCTGGGAGGACTGGGCCGAGGCGGTCGAGCGCGCGGTCGATGCGCTTCAGGTCCGCTGCGAGCGGGTCGCCGTCGTCGGACAGTCGCTCGGCGGCTTGCTCGCCTTGCACCTCGCGAGTCATCGCAAGGACGTGATGTGCGTGGCCTCGCTCGCCGCGCCGCTGTGGCTCGAGGGTCTGTCGGGACGCGCGGCGCACTGGACTCGCCCGGGCGGTCCGCTCGCCCGCATCCGCACGCTGCCGAAGCTCGGGGGCTCGGACGTGCGGGATCGGCGGAGCAAGGCCGAGAACCCCTGTTATCCGGGAGTGCCGACGCGCGCGCTCGCGCAGCTCGTGACCTTCATGAAGGTCGCCGATGAAGCGCTGCCCGCCGTTTCGCAGCCGGTGCTCGTGCTCCATGCGACGCAGGACCACACGGCTCCCGTCGCATGTGCGCAGCGGATCGCCGAGCGCACGCATGCGAGGCGCGTGCGGATCCTGCCGCGCAGCTATCACCTGATCGCCGTCGACGTCGAACGCGACATCGTCGCCGCCGAGGTCGCTTCCTTCCTACGCCAGACCGGAGATTCGTCATGCGCCACGTGATCGCGATCGACCAGGGCACCACGGGTTCCACCGTCCTCGTTCTTGACGAGACGCTGCGGATCCGCGGCCGCGGCTACAAGGAGTACCGCCAGATCTATCCGCAACCCGGCTGGGTCGAGCACGACCCGGAGGACATCTGGGAGTCGGTGACCTTCGCGCTCCAGGCGGCGCTGAAGGACATCCCACCGGCGTCGATCGCGGCGATCGGCATCACGAACCAGCGCGAGACCTCGGTGCTGTGGGATCGCAAGACCGGCAAGGCCGTGCACAATGCGATCGTGTGGCAGGACCGCCGCACCGCGCCGATGTGCGCCGAGCTCAAAGCCGCCGGCAAGGAGTCGCGCGTCAAGCAGCTCACAGGCCTCACGCTCGACCCGTACTTCTCGGGGACGAAGATCCGGTGGATGCTCGATAACATCGACGGGCTCGCGGCGCGCGCGCGCGCGGGGGACATCGCGTTCGGCACGATCGACTGCTATCTGCTCAACCGGCTCACGGCCGGCGGCGTGCACGCCACCGACGTCACGAACGCGTCGCGCACCCTGCTCCTCGATCTCCACACGCTGGCGTGGAGCGACGAGCTGCTCGAGATCATGGGCGTGCCGAGGTCGATCCTGCCGCAGGTCGTGGCGTCGAGCGGCACGATCGGCACCACGAAGGGCGTGGCCGGTCTGCCCGATGGCATCCCGATCGCGGGCGTCGCCGGAGATCAGCAATCGGCGCTGTTCGGCCAGGCCTGCTTCCACCCCGGCGACGCGAAGTGCACGTTCGGCACCGGCGCGTTCATCCTGATGAACACCGGGGATCGCGCGGTCGCGTCGAAGAGCGGCCTGCTCACGACGGTGGCGTGGAAGCTGGCGACCGGCGAGCTACGCTACGCGCTCGAGGGCTCGGCGTTCATCGCGGGCGCCGCGGTGCAGTGGCTCCGCGATGGTCTGCAGTTCTTCACCTCCGCGAAGGAGATCGAGGCCCTCGCCTCCTCCGTGCCGGACTCCGGCGGCGTGATCGTGGTCCCGGCGTTCGCCGGCCTCGGCGCGCCGCACTGGCGCCCCGAGGGCCGCGGCTCGATCACCGGCCTGACGCGCGGCACCACGCGCGCGCACATCGCCCGTGCCACGCTCGAGGGCATCGCGCTGCAGAACGTGGACATCCTCCGCGCGATGGAGCGCGACGCCGGTCGCCCGCTCACCGTGCTCAAGGTCGATGGCGGCGCATCGGCGAACGACCTCCTGATGCAGTTCCAGGCCGACGTGCTCGGCGTCGAGATCTCGCGGCCCGAGGTGGTCGAGACCACCGCGCTCGGCGCCGCGTTCCTCGCCGGCCTCGGCACGGGCGTGTGGAAGGATCAGGCCGAGGTCACGAGCACCTGGCGCGAGCAGAAGCGGTTCAAGCCAACCGCCGATCGCGCCGCGGTCGCCGAGCACCTGAAGCGCTGGGACTCCGCGGTCGCGAAGGCTTAGCTGAACGTGCTCGCCGGATCTTCGATCCGCGCCTTGAGCAGCTGGAGCGTCCGCGCGCAGTAGAGCCCGTCCTCGACGCGCTCGTCGTACGTGAACTTGAGGGTCATCTTGCCCTCGTGGATGCGGCCGAGCGTGACGAACAGCGGGCAGTTCCCGTGCTCGTAGAGATGGTGGTAGGCGGCATCGAGCCCGATCGAGCCGAGGTTCGCGAAGAACGCGCTCGCGTACATCGGATCGCTCTCGACGAGCGACCGCGGCGCGAGGCCCCACGCGTAGAGGCGCTTCATCACGCCGAGCAGGAACGCGAGCAAGAAGCCCGGCAGCGCGAGCAGGACGCCGAGCTCCTTGTCCATCGCGTTGCGATCGCTCTTGCGAGCACTGTCGACGTCACCGCTCGTCGCGTCGACGACGTCGGCGAACATCTCGCCCTTCGCGAAGGTGCGCTTGATCGTGCGGAGCGGATGGTCATCGGACTTCTGCTGCTTCGCCGCGAACGAGAACACCACACCCGTGCGCTGGTACGTCTTGCGACCCACGGTGAACCGATTGATGCGCTCGCGCTCGTGCATTACGGTGGCGAGCGCGTGCATCACGAGGTGGAACACGGTCGCGTGCTTGCCGTGCGCCGCGTTCCACTCCGCGAGCCATGGAAGCGCACGGCCGAGGTCGAGCTGGTGCTCGAAGTACACGGCGGACTCGTTTCGCCCGCGCATCAAGAACGCCATCATCCGGCGGTACGGCGGAACCACTACCCGCTTGCCATCGTGCGGACCGAACATGCGGGAACGGTAACGCGTCGCGATACCTACACAGGGGCGGGAAGCGTTGGCGGGAGTGATTCCTACGACCGAAGGGATCGCCTCCTTCCCTCCCCTGGTCGATTTCACCAACCAATGGCGAACTCCACCTGTGGATATCCTCGAGGCGGCAACGATCTCAGGTAGTTATGTGTCGGCACGAGGGGTGCTGTAGCTCGGGGCATGGCACTCCTCGCTCGCGCTCCCAAGATCGCCGCTGACTGGACCGACCGCGAGCTGTTGAAGTTTGTTCTCCGCAACGACGCCCGTGGTTGGGCGGAGCTGGTGCGCCGGTTTCGGCCGCTCATCTACCGCTGCATCACCAAGGTGACGCTGAAGTACTCCCCGTCGCTCGGGAGCGCCGACCTCGACGAGATCTACGCCGACGTCATGATGCAGCTCGTCCGCGACGACATGCACAAGCTCCGCATCTACAACCCGGCCCGCGGCACGAAGCTCGGCTCGTGGATCGGCATGATCTCGGTCAACGCCGCGTACGACTTCCTCCGCGGCGCCGGTCGCCGCCCGCTCCTCGACAAGGTCGACGGCCAGCTCGACCCGCACGAGGAGTCGGATCGCACGCCGCTCGACATGCTGATCGAGAAGGAGCGCTGGGGCCACCTCAACGACCTGCTCTCCGACTTCACGGAGAAGGACCGCCACTTCGTCGAGCTCTATTACAAGCAGGGCATGGAGGCCGAAGAGATCGCCTCCGAGATGCAGATCAGCCTGAAGACGGTCTACTCGAAGAAGCACAAGATCCGCGCGCACCTCGTCCGCTGCCTGCAGGGCCTGCAGGGTGACAGCCCGATCGCTGACCTCGCGGCGGCGGCGGCGTGACCACGAGCTAGCTCGAGCACGTGCTATGTCGTCGGGATGAGCTCCGTCACCCGCTTCGTCGGCCAGATTCCCGAGCTCTACGATCGCCACCTCGGACCGGTACTGTTCGAGCCCTACGCGCGTGACCTCGCTGCGCGCGTGCCGACCGACGCGCGGCGGATCCTCGAGGTCGCCGCAGGGACCGGTCGAGTCACGCGTCACCTGCTCGCGGCGCTAGCCCCCAGCGGCGAGCTGGTCGCGACCGATCTCAACGAGCCGATGCTGGTCGAGGCGCAGCGGCGCGTGCCGGCCGATGCACGGCTGCGCTGGCAGGCCGCCGATGCGCAGGCGCTGCCGTTCGGCGACGCGAGTTTCGATGCGGTCGCGTGTCAGTTCGGGCTGATGTTCGTGCCCGACAAGCCGCTCGCGGTGCGCGAGATGCGCCGCGTCCTGAAGCCCGGCGGAATGCTGCTGCTCAGCACGTGGGATGACCGCCTGCGCAATCCCGCCACGCGCGCGCTTCACGAGCTCGCGTTCGCGGAGCTCCCCGCGAACCCGCCGACGTTCATGCTGACGCCGTTCTCGATGCCGGATCCGGACGCGCTTCACGCCCTGATCGCGGGGGCCGGATTCTCGTCGGTCCACGTCGACACCGTGGCGATGACCGCGACCGCCGACTCGGCCGCGGACCTCGCGATGGGGTTCGTGCGCGGCAACCCGCTGTGGAATCAGCTCGTGGAGCGTGCGATCGACGCGACGGCGTTCCAGGCGCGCGTCGAGGACCGGTTGCGGCGCGACTTCGGCGATGCACCGTGTCGCTCGGTGCTGTCGGCGCACGTCGTGACCGCGATCGCCTGAGTCCGGGCTCGGTTTGCGGTCTCAGTTCGAGTCAGGCGCGCGGCGATCGAAGACGGCATAGGCGCGCACGGTCATCTTGCCGTTCTGCTGGACCGGACCATCGAGGATGATGTGATCCGCATAGCCACGGAGCCCGCCTTCGGTCTCGAGGTCGGCGACGACCTTCAGCATGTCGTCTCCCGTCCCGCTCATGGTCAACAGGCACTGGTCCTGGCGGCACTCGGCGGACTCGAGCTTGCCGGCGCGCACGCCGACCGCGAACCGGCGCTTGATCTCCTTCTCCGTCGCGACCGCCCAGTCCACATCGCGGGCCTGGGCTTCGAACGCGGTTCCGGTGGCGGGGGGCGGCTGCTCGGTTGCGGAGCCAAAATGCTCCGGGCGGGTCTTCGGCGACAGGTCGATCTTGCCGTCGCGGCCCGTCGCCGACCCCGAGCCACGTGCGGACGGGTCATTGCCGGACGTGAGGTTCGCCGAACCTTCCGGGACAGTTTTGCCGGCGTCATCAGCACTTCCACCGCGACGCAGGGCGAACCACGCGATTCCAGCCGCGAGCACGAGCGCGCCGACGAGGATGCCCCAGCGAGCTGTCATTCGCGGCTAGCGTAGCACTTGCCGCATCGGCGCGCGTCGTGGCTAACTGAGCCGCCGTGAAGCCTGCCGTGAGTCCAACCGGTGATCTCCCGCCGCGCGCGGAGGTGGTGCGCCCGCGTGTCGCGATCGCGAATCGCGCCGATGGCGGGGTGTTCTACTGGATCGGAAAGCTCTACGGCTTCGCGGCGCTCGTGATCGTGACGTCGCTCGTATTCAGCGCCGTCTGCGTCTACGGGTACTTCTCGGTGAATGCACCGCCGGTTCCGGAC
>JAYVLW010000210.1:0-3719 GCA_043759315.1 Myxococcales bacterium | reverse complement strand
GGCTCCTCCGCCATGGACGGATGATCATCGCACACAACGTTTGTATAGTGAGCGGGTGATCCCTCGCCTGTTGATGCTGTGTCTGTTCGTCGCATGCAGCTCGCCGACGGATCCGGATCGTTCTGTCGAGCAACCGGGCGCGCACGCCGTCGGCACCCGCCGGATCACCACCACCGACGCCACACGATCGTACACGTTCCAGGCGTGGTACCCGACGACCTCACCAGCGCCTGACGTCGCGATCGAGAGCCTCGAGGCGGAGCCGCTGAAGTCGCGGACGGCGGGACTCCTCGCCGGGGTCGGGACCTGCCCCACGCGGCGCGTCGGTGTGGCCGTGGACGGCGAGCCCGAGGCCGGTTCGTTCCCTCTCGTGGTCGCGTCGCACTGCCACGCCTGCACGCGGTTCTCGAACGCATCGACCGCGATCCGCCTGGCGAGCCACGGCTTCGTGGTGGTCACGGTCGATCACACGGCGGACACGATGTGGGACCTGCTCGACAACCACGAGGCAGCGCTCGATGCGGCGCAGCTCGCGCTCCGCGTCGCCGACCTCGAGCTCGCGATCGATCTACAGTCACCTGCGCTCGCCTTCGCGGATCGCGCCCGCCTCGGCGTGTTCGGGCACAGCTTCGGAGCCGTCACCGCGGGACGCCTGGCCCAGATCGACGACCGGGTGAAGGCTGCCGCCGCCCTCGCCGCCCCCATGGAGAATCCACTGATCCCCGGCGTCAAGCTGGCGGAGATCGCCGAGCCGCTGCTGTTCCTGGTCGCTCGCGAGGACAACTCGATCACCGAGTTCGGGAACAAGCTGATCCGCGACAACTACACCGCCGCGACCGACCGCGCCTGGAAGCTCGAGGTCACCGACGCCGGGCACTGGTCGGTCTCCGATCTCGACGGCCTGATCCCGGCGTTCAACAAGGGCTGCGGCCCCGGCACCCGCCAGGACGATGGTTCGCCGTTCGACTACCTCGACCCGGAGCTAGGTAGGACGATCACCGCCTCGTACGTCACCGCATTCTTCCGAGCGACGCTCGACGACGACGCCGGCGCGTCTGCCTACCTGACTCGGGGTTTCCCCGACGAAGAATTGGTCTCCGTAGCGCATCACGACTGATGATACGATTGCTGTCCATGGAGGGCAGCAGTGCAGGCCTCGGTCTGTTCAAGGAGCTGGTGGGCCGGGATGACTTCGCGCTGGACCAGGCCGCGCTGCTGATCGGCTCCTGGGACTACCCGGAGCGTGATCTCGCCCAGTATCGCGCGCGGCTCGACAAGATCGCCGCGCGGGTCGCACCCGAGGTCGAGTGTGCGGACACCGGGATCGCCCGCGCTCGCGCGATCAGCGACTGGCTGTTCGATCACCTCGGCTTCGCCGGCAACACGAACGACTACTACGATCCGCGCAACAGCTTCCTGTGCGAGGTGCTCGATCGGAAGATCGGCATTCCGATCTCCCTCAGCGTGCTCTATCTCGAGATCGCGCGCCGCGTGGACGTGCTCGCGCAAGGCGTCAACTTCCCCGGCCACTTCCTCGTGCGCGTGGCGATCGAGGATGCGTGGCTGTTCCTCGACCCGTTCTCCGGCGGCCGCGTGCTCACGCCGTCCGATCTCGAGGCACTGCTCCGCAAGACCACGCAACCCGATGCCGTCCTCGATCCGAGCGTCATCGCCGCGGCGAGCAAGCGTCAGATCCTGTCCCGCATGCTCGTCAACCTCGCCGGTATCTACGGTCGCCATGGCGATCTACCGCGGTCGCTCGATGTGCTCGAGAGGTTGCACGTGCTCGAGCCGGCGAATCCGCGCATCGCGCGCGATCTCGCGCAGCTCCGCGAGCGTGTCGACGGTCTGAACTAGTAGACTGTTCTCGATGTCCGAGGATCCACGCGACCAGTTCTCCGCAGGAGCGGTCGCGAAGCAGCTCGACTACTGCACGTTCTGCCCGAAGATGTGCCGGCACGCTTGCCCGGTGTCGACCGCGAGCGGCCGCGAGACGTTCATCCCCCAGGTCAAGATGGACCGCGCGAACCAGCTGCGCCTCGGCCGCAGCGCGTGGACCGCCGAGGCAACCGATCCGCTGTGGGCGTGCACCGGCTGCCGCCACTGCACGATGTACTGCGACCACGGGAACGAGCCCGGCCTCGTGCTCCTCAGCGCGCGTGCCGCGGCCGTCGCGCACGGTACGCCGCACCCGGCGCTCACCGGCTACAGCGAACGGTTCCGCGCGCGCGAGCAGCGGCTGTCCACCCAGGTCCACGCACAGTTCTCGGATCAACTCGCTACCTCCGGCGAGCTCGGCTACTGGCCCGGGTGCGATGCCATCGACAAGGGCTCGGCCGACATCGCCGCCGCGCTGGCGCTGTTCGAGCGTGTCGGCCTCGAAGCGGTGAAGATCGTCGACGCCCCCCAGGCCTGCGCCGGCTATCCCCTGCTCGCCGCGGGCCACCGCGATCTGTTCCGCTGGCACGCCGGGCGGGTCGCCGCATCGCTGCGCGGCTTCAAGAAGGTCGCGGTCAACTGCTCCGCATGCGTCTACGCGATGAAGACGCAGTACGCCGCGGAAGGCGTCAACCTGCGCACCGAGGTGGTCTCGCTCGCCGAGGTTCTCGCACCCGCCGCGCAGAACCTCGCGTGCCCCCTGCAGCGCAAGAGCGTCTACTACCACGACCCCTGCTATCACGCGCGCTACAACGGTGTGGTCGAGCAGCCGCGCCGCGCACTGTCGCAGCTCGCCGAGCTTCGCGAGTTCTCGTGGAACAAGACCGACACCGAGTGCTGCGGCGGCGGTGGCCTGCTCCCGAAGACGATGCCGATGGTCGCCGACCAGATGGCCAAGCGCCGGCTCGCCGAGGTCCAGCAGGCCGGTGGCGGCATGGTCGTCACCTCGTGCGCGACCTGCACGTTCATGCTCCAGCGCAACGCGCCACCGTCGGTCGAGGTCGTGAACATCGCCACCGCGATGGCGAAGCTCTCCGAGACTCCGTTCACCGCGCCCACCAGCATTCCGGACGCCGACGAGGGTTAGCCTCGCCGCCGAGGATCGCCTACTTCTCGAGCATCGGGAACTTCGACATCATCGACGCGAGCGCGATCTTGAACGCGACCTCGTCCTTGCACATCACGGCCACCGTCGCGACCTTCCCCGCGGACGTGCTGACCCGCGAGCCGTAGTTATCGGAGAGCCACGTGCGCGCCACGGCGTCCTTCACGCCGAGCGCCATCGTCTCCTTCACGGTCGTCCCGTGAAACGCGACGAGCGACGCGATGTCCACTGCATGATCCTTGATCACGCCGAACGCCTTCGCGCAGCTCATCCCTGGCGCGCCGAGGTCATTCGCGAAGCTCTCGAACGTCGAGACATACTTCTCGTAGGTCTCCGCCATCTCCGACGTGATCGCCACCGGTCGGTCCGGCTTACCGCCGCAACCGACGAGGAGACAGGCCGCGACCAACCACCGTTGCGTCATGCGCAGATCCTAGCGTGAGGACGTCCCGAGTTCTCGCTCGGCGGCGGCGAAGCACTTCCGGCACACGAGATCCTGCAAGGCGAGGATCGCCTCGACGCTGTCGACTTCCTCGTCGGCGATCGGCGCGGCCTCGAGGGGGATCCCGTGCTCGACGAGGCACGCGGCACACAGGGTCAACTCCAGGGTCTGGCCGATCTCCGACGCCAGGCTGGTGTCCGCTCTCGCCGGCAGCGGGGTGCGCTCGCGGAGCGC
>JAYVLW010000209.1:0-6958 GCA_043759315.1 Myxococcales bacterium | reverse complement strand
CGGCGTGATCGGTGCGACCGAGCCCGAGGCGATCGAGAACGGGCTCGAGGCGCTGCTCCGCTGCCTGCAGCACGACGCGTGCTTCTACGATGCCGATGGCAAGCGGACCGTGACCGTGTTCCCACACGTGATCTCGTCGCTCGGCGAGTACCTGTCGCGCGAGGCGAAGCTGCCGGTGGGCACGCCGATGGCGTACCTGGTCGCGCCGCCGATCGAGGCCACGATCGGGCTCGATGCCGCGCTCAAGGCGGCCGACGTGCGGGCGGTCCGCGTCACGCCGCCGCCGACCGAGACGAACTTCGCGTGCGCGTGGCTGACGGGTGATCTCGATGCCTGCGAGGCCGCCGCGGTCGCCTATGCAGCCGCGGTCGTCGAGGTCGCGAGCTCGCCGCGCCGATAGTCGTTTGATTCCAGCGGTATCTTCCCGGGAGCACGCCCGACGTCTACATCCACCTACCCACCGGATCTCGGGATCCCTCCCCGGGTTCGCAGCGCGCAGACGGTTGCGAGCGTTTCCCCAGCCAGCTGGCGCACATAGGCGCGGGAATGGCCGCAATTGTCGGCGGGCGCCGGCCACCTGGATGGTTTACATTCGTGCAGCGGTGCAGGCTGCGGCAGCTGAAGATTCGCTGATCGGGCTCGCGCTCGATAACAAGTACCGGATCGTTCGCGTGATCGGTCGGGGCGGGATGGGCGTTGTCTACGAAGCCGAGCACACCACGCTCGGCAAACGCGTCGCGATCAAGCTGATGCTCGAGAAGTACACGGGCGACTCCGAGGCGGTCGCCAGGTTCAGCCGCGAGGCGCTCGCCGCCAGCCGGATCGGCAACCCGCACATCATCGACGTCATGGACATCGGCACCGCGCCCGATGGCCGTTCGTTCGTGGTCATGGAGCTGCTCTCGGGAGCACCGCTGTCCAAGGTCATCGAGGACCACGGGCCGATGCCGCCCCAGCGCGCGATCTCGATCATGCGGCAGGTGCTGAAGGCCGTCGGCGCCGCGCACGCCAAGGGCATCGTTCACCGCGACCTCAAGCCCGACAACATCTTCCTCCTCGATCACGACCCGTCGAGTGACTTCGTGAAGCTGCTCGACTTCGGCATCTCGAAGATGATCGATCCCGACCTGCAGGTCGCGGCCACGAAGCTGACCACCACGGGTGTGGTCATGGGCACGCCCCTCTACATGGCGCCCGAGCAGGCGATGGGCGTGGACATCGACCACCTCGCCGACGTCTACGCGTGCGGCGTGATCATGTACGAGCTCCTCGCCGGCAAGCCGCCGTTCGACGGCGCGACCTACGCGGTGCTCGTGGCGAAGCTCCTGACCTCCGAGCCGCCACTCCTCACGGACTACCGGCCCGGGCTCGCGCCGAAGCTCGTGGCCGCGGTGCACCGCGCGCTCGAGAAGGATCCGAAGAAGCGGTTCCAGTCCGCCGACGCGTTCGCGGCCGCGCTGCCGCAGCCGAACTCGGCGTCCGCGGTCGAGCTCGCGACCACCCAGGCGAGCGGTGGCCGTGCGCGCGCGATGCCGATGGTTCGCGCCGGCGGCCAGCGCCGTCGCTGGCCGGTGCTCGCGGCGAGCATCGCGATGCTCGCCGGCGTGGCCACGGCGACCGCGATCATCGTCGCGCAGAACAAGGGACCCGCGCCGACCGAGACGACCCAGCCCGTGAAGGCGGAGCAGCCACCGGTCGCCGCCGAGACGGGCTGGCTCGAGGTCAAGTCCAGGCCGGCGGGCGCGACCATCCTCGTCGACGGCAAGTCGATCGGCAACGGCGGCACGATCACGCTGCCGGTCGGGGTGCACAAGATCCACGCCGAGCTCGCGGGCTACGCCCCCGTCGACACCGAGGAAGAGGTCATGGCAAATACGAGCAGCCGCGTCACCATCCCGATGATGGTCGCGACCGCCTCGACCGCACCGAAGGTCCCCGATCCGAAGACCGGGCCCAGCCTGACCTCGAAGAAGGGGCAGAGCACCGGACCCTCGGGCCTGGGAGCGGGACGGAACACCAGCAGCTCGCTGGGCAAGCCGCTGTCGCCGGCGGAGATGGAGGCGCTGACCAAGGCCGCGCTCCCCGACGAAACGACCGCGCCGAAGCTCCCGCCCCCACCGCCGCCGGTGAACGTCAAGAAGGATCCCCCGAAGGGCGCGGGTTCTGATACGCAGACGACCAAGCCGAACCCGTACTGATGCGTCCCCTGCTCTGCCTCGTTGCCACCATCCTCCTGATGGCGCAGTCCGCATACGCCGACGATCGCGAGGACGCGCGCAAGGCGTTCGCCGAGGGCCAGGCCGCCGACAAGGCGGAGGACTGGCAGACCGCGATCGAGCACTACCAGCACGCCTACGACCTCGTGCCGCACCACTTCGCGCTCTACAACATCGCCCGCGACTACGAGCGGCTCGGCCAGCTCCGCGAGGCAGCGACCTGGTACACGCGCTACGTCGAGATGGCCCCGCCCTCGGGCGATCGCGACAAGGTCCAGAAGCTGCTCGGCGAGATCAAGCTCCGCCCGGCGAAGCTGACGGTGAAGTCCACGCCGCCCGGTGCGCGCGTGACCATCGATGGTCAGAAGGTCGGCATCACGCCGTTCACCGCGCCGATCCGCGGCGGCGGGCACCGCGTGGCGGTCGAGCTCGATGGCCAGCGCGACGAACGCGATATCTCACTCGAATACGGTGAGCCCGAGAGCGTGGAGCTCACGTTGCGCGGCGTGGTCGCCCGGCCTACGCCCAACGTGAAGCCGGTCGGCCTCCAGGGCCTCATCGTCGTGCGCGGTCAGCCCGAAGGTGCGCTGATCACCGTCGATGACGTCCCGGCGGGGACCGTCCCGATGTCGATCCCCGTGGCCGAGGGCCAGCACCAGATCAAGGTCACGTCGTTCGGCTACGCCGACTACTCGACCACCGCGTTCGTCGCGCGGGGCAACGAAGCGACCGTCGAGGTGGCGATGTCGAAGGCCAGCACCGGACAGCTGGGCGGCCAGCCCACGGTGCTCCAGGTCGGCTACCTGCTCGGCGTCGGGGGCGGCGCCGATCTGCGCGGGGACGGCGGGATCCTCCTCGGCGACTTCGGCGTCCGGTTCGGCCAGGGCGACATGTGCCTGCGCGTCGGCAAGGCCGCCGGCTTCACCGCGATCGACTTCGTGATCCGCTGGGCGTTCTTGAAGACGCGGTTGTCGCCCTACCTCGGCGGCGGCTACTCGTACGTCATCGATCGCGGCGCCGACTCGGCATCCTCGTCTTCGTCAAGCGGAGGCGGCTCGGGATACGAGGTGGTCGGTGGGCTCCGCTTCGATCTGACCCGTGGACCAGGCACGACGTTCTCGCTCGTCGGCGAGACCGGACTGCGCTCGTACTCGTCCGTGCAGACCGCGACTGGAGCCAAGAGCGGCCTGTTCTTCCCGTTCATGGCATCGATCCAGGTCACGTTCGGGCGCTCGCGATGATCAAGAACCGGACGGCGATCGTCGCGCTGCTCACCGGCCTCAACTTCCTCAACTACCTCGATCGCTTTATCGTCGCTGCGGTGCTCCCGCGCATCCAGGCGGACCTCGACCTCAACAACTTCGAGGGTGGGCTGCTGGCGACGGTGTTCCTGCTCGGCTACTTCCTGACGTCGCCGCTGTTCGGCAAGCTCGGGGATCGCGTCTCGCGCAAGAAGCTGATCGCGTTCGGCGTGCTGACCTGGAGCGCCGCGACGATCGCCTCGGGTCTCGCCTCGACCCTCGCGACGCTGATCCTCGCGCGCGTCGCCGTTGGCGTTGGCGAGGCGAGCTACGCCACGCTCGCGCCCACGATCATCGATGACATCTCTCCGCCCGACAAGAAGGGCAAGATGCTCGCGATCTTCTTCCTCGCGGTCCCGGTGGGCTCGGCGCTCGGCTACCTGCTCGGTGGGTACATCCAGGGCGTGTGGGGCTGGCGCGCCGCGTTCTTCGTCGGCGGTGGCCCGGGCATCGGCCTCGCCCTGCTGTGCCTCGCGATCCACGAGCCGGTGCGGACGCATCTCTCGGATGCGAAGACGAAGCTCTCGGAGACGATCGCGAGCCTGTTCCGGATCCCGCTGTACCGCCGCGCCGTGCTCGGCTACTGCGCGCACACCGCGGCGATCGGCGCGTTCGCGTTCTGGGCGCCGAAGTTCCTCTCCGAGCGGTTCTATCCCGACCTGGCCCAGCCGCCGCCGACGCAGGCGGTCGCCGACGCGGTGATCGCGTTCGCGCGCCCGTGGTGGCACGATTGGGATCTCCCGGGGTATCTGCACAGCATGACGACGAGCGGCGTGCTGAAGAGCGCGAACTTCTGGTTCGGACTGACCACCGTCGTCGCGGGCGCGATCGGCACGGTGGTCGGCGGGCGGATGGCGGATCGCGCGATCCGCGGCCTCCCGAAGATCCCGCTGGACGCCGATCACACCCACAGCGCCAACCTCCTCGCCGCGAACGCACAGCTCCACGTGTGCGCGATCGGCGTGGCGATCGCCGCCCCGATGACCGCGCTCGCGTTCTTCTTGCCGAACGCGTGGATGTTCTTCGTGATCGCCGGCTTCGCGGAGATCGGGCTGTTCCTGTCCACCGCGCCGATCAACGCGATCCTGCTGCGCACCGCGCCGGTGTTCATGCGCGCGAGCGCGATGGCGACAGCGATCTTCGCGATCCACCTGCTGGGAGACCTGTGGTCGCCCTCGCTCGTCGGCCTGTTCCTCGACTATCTGCCGCTCACGCTCGCGATGATGGCGCTGCCGCTGGGCTTCGCGATCGCGACGATGGTGTGGTGGCCCCGCAAGCACGAGGCGGTCTGAGTCCGGGTGAGATCGCGAGGGCGCTCCGCGAGGGAACGTCGATCACCGACGAGGTGTTCGATCACATGTACCCGACCGCGCAACGCCACCGCTCGGGAGCCCACTGGACGCCGGTCGAGGTCGCGCTCCGGGTCAGCGCCATGCTCGTCGATTGCCCGGGGGGGTCGGTTCTCGATGTGGGCTCGGGCTGCGGGAAGATGTGCGCGATCGGAGCGCTGACGAGCACGATGCGGTGGGTCGGCGTCGAGCGCGATCCAGGCATGGTGCGGACGGCGATCCGGATCGCGCGCGAGCTAGGGATCGGCGACCGCACGGAGTTCGTCGAGGGCGACGGCCTGGCCGTCGACTGGGCCGATCACGGGGGTATCTACCTGTACAACCCGTTCGCCGAGGCCGTGTTCGCAGCGGAGGGCCAGACCGCCGACGAGGGTCAAGGCGCCTACGGCGCGGCGATCGAGGCCGTCGAGGCGAAGCTCGAGACCCTGCACGTCGGCGCGCGCGTGGTCACGCTGTTCGGGTTCGGCGGCGACGTTCCGGACTCCTTCGAGCTCGTCGAGCGCGTGCCGATCCACGGCGACGCGCTGTCCCTGTGGGTCCGGCGGAGCTAGTCCCCGAGCTCGAACACGTAGAGGCGCTCCTCCGAGTCGCTCGCGATGTAGACGACCGAGCCGTCGAACGCGAGGCCTTCGGGGTGCTTGATCGGCAGCCTCCACGCCGTGGCGACCTCCCACGCGGTATCGAGCCGGTACAGGGTGTGGTCCTCGTCGGACAACGCGTAGAGGTGCTTGTCCTCGGGGTTGTACGCGAGGGCCGAGATGTCATCGCTGAAGTCGACCTTCTCGTTGACGAGCTCGGCGCCGCTGGCGTCGAGCTCGATGATCCTCGCCGGCTGCTTCTCCTTCGCGACGAACAGGTGGTCATCCTTACCGAACGCGAGCCCTTCGATCCCGCTGTTGCCGTCTTCGGCGCTCGGGATCTCGATCGGATCGTGGCGGCTACCATCGCCATCGATGTGCCAGATCTTCGCGCGGCTCTCGTCCGCGATCAGGAACTCGCCGTGGCGATCGACCACGACGGCCTCGAGGTCGCGGCCATCGATGTCGAGCTCGTCCTTCACGTCGCCGTCGTCGTCGATCTCGTAGATCTTCGAATGCGCGTCGCTCACCGTGTAGAGCCTGCCGTCCGCGAACGCGAGGTCGGACGGCTCGTCGACGTGGAGCTTGTGATCGTCGAGCTTGCGCAGGCGGTCGGGAAGACCGTCGGCCTTGCCGGACTGCGCGAACGGCTCGATGTCGACGGGCGCTCCCCGCGCGCAGCCGATCGCGAGTGTGGCAATCAGTGCGCAGTTCCATCGCAACATCGACATCGCGCCGTCACGCAGCAACGACCGAGCCAGACGAAATGGCAATGAATCCACCACCGGTGGCGGCTGGACCTTCCACTCGCGCGGCAACGTGACAAGCCAGCGATGGACTCAAGCTGCTGTTGTCACGCGACCCCAGCTGGGCACATCGCTTGTACCAGGCCCGGTCATGCGCATCGTCCTGCCGATTTCCTTGGTGCTCACGGTTGGTTGCACTGGTCTTGATGGCGACGCGAAGGACGACTCCTTCGGCGGAACGGATGCGAAGAGCGATGGCGCCTACTCCAGCTGCCAGCTCGCCGAGGTGTTGAAGCTCGTCAACGAGTCGACCTCCACGGTCGACAAGCTCGGTGACCTCGGGCTGTCGGCTGACGCCGCGAAGGCGATCGTCAAGCACCGCGCGGGACCGGACGGCCAGGCCGGCACCGGCGACGACGACGTGTTCGATGACCTGGACGAGCTGGACGCGGTGGACTTCGTCGGGACGCTGGCGCTCGGCAAGCTGGTCTACAGCGTGGTGCCGCGCTGCGAGAACGATCTCGACACGCGCCCGTATATGGATGACCACACGTTCACCGGTCCGGGTGGCGGCTGGGCACGCGACAACGCCGAGGTCGAGGTCGTGCTCGGCGTGAAGGGCATCACCGGCCAGAAGCTGCGCGATCTGTTGCTGACGAAGAACAGCGACGGTCGCACGCTCTACGAGCGCCTGCGCCGCAACCACGCCATGGAGGCGTTCACCTATGGCTTCGCGCTCGACGAGATGCCGTGGGACACCGATGCCCA
>JAYVLW010000208.1:0-5290 GCA_043759315.1 Myxococcales bacterium | reverse complement strand
GTCGAGCGATGCTCGCCCATGCCGCCGCACACGCACGCCGCGGTGAGGTCGAGCGTGCGCGTGAGCTCGTTGCGCTCGTGCTCGCGCCGCTTACCGTCGACGGCGATTCCGACGACGCGGCCGATGGCGTGATGACCGAATCAATCGCCACGGCTGTCGAAAGCGCGGGTATCGCCGATCAGGTCTTGGAAGCCTGGATCGCGCTCGGCGAGCTCGCGCTTGTCGAACAGTACGCGATCGGTGAATTCGGCATCCCGCGCAGGCTGTCATGCACCGTGATCGGCTGCTACGTGCCGGCATTGCTCGCCGTGGGCGAACGCGAGCGCGGGCTCGCTCTCCTCGGCACCGCGCTCACCGGAGGCAGCGATGCGGTGACGCACGCTGGGACGCGTCGCGCGCTGCTCGAGCTGGTGCCAGCCGTCCTCGCGGTTGCGGGCGATGCGGCCGAGGAGGTTCACGCCGCATGGCGTCGTGCGGAAGAGGCGCTCGCGTCATTGCTGCCAGCGGCAATCCCCAAATGAACCGATGGGACGAGGAAGCGCGGTGCGCGGCGGCGAGCTGTGCGAGTGACGACGCGATCCGGCTGGCCTCGGGCGGCCCCGACTCCTTCTCGAGAGCATTGCCGAGATGCAGCGCCGCTACGGTCACGAAGGCATCGATGACCGGGCGCGAGCCTGTCGTGATCACCGCGCCGCGAGTTTCGCGTCGCACGCCCGGCCGCACGGGGCGACGCTCTAACGCGCTCTCACCGAGCGCCCGCGCTCAGCGCCGGAGCGAGAGCGCCCACTTGTTGAACTCGGGCTGGAAGTCCTCGAGGCTCTTGCCGAGGATCTTCTCGAGCGAGGTCACGCCGCTGTGGTCCTTGTCGGCGACGAACGCGCGGTAGAACTCGCGCAGCTTGCCCTTGTCCTGCAGGTACTGGCAGAGGAACCGCGCGTACGCGTAGGCATCGAACTCCGCCTCGTAGAAGCTCTCGCGGGACGTGGAGAGGAGCGTCTTCAGCGAAGGTAGCGTCTTCTTCTTGATCATCTCGGTCAGGCCGGGGAGCCGCCAGTTCGTGGTGCCCCACATGTGCCCGTCGCGCTCGCGCGGTTGCTCGTAGAGCGAGGCGAGCCCTTCGTTGAACCACGACGGCGCATCGGGGAAGTTCGCCTCGATGTACGGGTGGACGAGCTCGTGGGAGAGCGTGCCGGCGCCGGGCCCGATGTTCATGATCAGCGCGTTGTCATCGGAGGAGTAGTAACCGTAGGGCGTCTCGGGCGTGTCATCGAAGAACTTCTTCGCGCCCGCCTTGTACGTGTTGATGTTCCGGAACAGCCAGATCACGAGGATCTTCTCCGGTTGCTTGTCGAAGTAGTCCTTCTCGATCAGCCGCACGACCCAGTCGACGAAGTTCACGCGGGAGCGCACCTTGGTCGCGGACTCGTCCCCCACCACCACGAACGGTGCGGTGACGGTGACCGTGAAGCCCTGACCCTTGAGCTGCTTCGCCAGCTCGGCCGCCCGGGTCTGGAGCGCCTCCGTTGTCGGTGCCGCGCTGGCGATCGAGGTCCCGAGCAGAGCGGTGATGAGCAAAGCAGTGGCTGTCCTCATGCACAGGACGACAGGGCCCTCGGCCGCCGGTTGCGCGATAACTTCGCGAAACATCGACCCAAGGTTGGCCTGGAGGCGGTGTCTAGGTAACCGGGCGGGCACTGCTATCGTAGTCCCATCGTGACGGAACCCCGGGCGCGCCGCGGCCTCGTGCCGCTCGAGATCGCGTTCGTGCTCGCGATCGCCGTGACGCCGTGGCCCGATGGGCTTCCCGTCGGCATCCCGCTCGTGGTCGCCGCCTCCGTGTGTCGCTGGCTGCGCGGGCGAAGCTGGGCCGAGGTCATCGCGGGCGGGCGCGACAAGGCCCTCGTCGGGGCCGCGGCGGGCGTGCTCGCGCTGGGGCTCGCCTTGTTGCTCGGCACACCCGTGATCGAGGCGATGGCGGCGCGAGGAGTGGAGTGGTCGCGGTTTCCGATCGTGCGCGGGAGCATGCAGCAGATGGCGGTGGTGGTCGTGCTCGTGTCGATCGGTGCGCTCGCGGCCGAGCTGGCATTTCGCGGCTGGCTCGTCGAGCGTGTGCTCGAGCTCTCGCCGGGGCCGCCGGTGCTACCGGTGCTCGTCGGTGCGCTCGCCGAGGCGATCGTGATGCCGGGCGACTTCGCGACGCGCGTCGGCGCGGGCCTGTTCGGCGTGGGCCTTGGCTGGATGTACGTTGCATCGGGTCGCAGCGTGATCGCGCCGATCCTCGCGCGGGTCGCCTTCGTCGGAGGTGCCGTGGTCCTCGAAGCGCTACGCGTGATCGGCTAGACTGGCGGCGTGCGGTGGATCGTCGTCCTGGCAGTGCTGTGCGCATCGCGCATGGCCGCCGCGGACGACGCCGCCGATGTCGCCACCGTCACCGCCGCGCTCCCCACGTGCGACCCGGGGCGCGCGCACTGCTTCGGGCTGCGCGTCCACATCGCACGGAGCGACGCGGGCGAGATGGTGGTGGCGCCCGCGTGGATCGCCGCGCAACTCGCGATGGCGAACAAGCAGTTCGAGCCGCTGGAGACGAGCTTCCAGGTCGTCGGCATCGACTTCCTGCCCGGGGATGCAACGCGCATCGACGACCGCCCGGAACGCAACGCGCTCGCCAGGCAGGTCAAGGGCCCGGCGATCGACGTGTTCTTCACCGGCTACCTCGCCGATGTCGACAAGGCGGACTCGTTCGCCTACGGCGTCACGTGGCGCACGAAGGACGAGCGCAAGTACATCATCATCTCCGGCATGGGCCGCGACCGCACGCTCGCTCACGAGCTCGGCCACTTCTTCGGGCTGCCGCACTCGACGTACGCGATCTCGATCATGAACAAGGCCGCGCGCGACGATCCGCCGCCAGAGAACCGCCGGTTTGCGGACGAGGAGATCGCGAAGATGAAGCCCGTGCTCGTACGGCTGGTGCGCACCAAGGTGATCGCGGAGCACAAGCCCGCGACGTGATCACGCGTCCTTCGGGCGGAACCTGACCTGGAAGTTGACCTGCACGCCGCCGCCGCCCTTCGGCGGAGGGAACTCGATGGTCTCGAGCTTCGTGGCGATGCACGGCCCGACCACCGGCAGGCCATTGGCCGACGCCGAGACGACCTTGCCCGTGGGAAGGATGAAGAACTGCATCATCACCGGGCCCGCGAGCGCCGGCTGCTTCGCGAGCTCGGGCTCGTAGCACGCGGTGAAGTCCGCGAGCTTGGTGCGCATCACCCGCATGATCTCGCGCTTGTCGAGATCGCCCTGGGCGAACATGGGACCGACCTCCAGCACGGCGGTCGCGCTGGTGTAGCTCGCCCGTGCGGCGCGGAGCGCGATGACCCGAGCGAGGCGCTGGTCGATCGCACCGGGCGCCTGGGCGAGACCGAGCACCGTCACGCCGAGCTCATCGAGCGCGACGAGCGTGTCGATCAGGCGCTGGTACCGCACCGTAGCGTCGACGAACACGTCGAGCTTGGGGGCCTCCTTGCCGAAGCCCTTGTAGACCGCGCGCAGCGCCTCGACGTCGATGGTGCCCTTCTTCCATGGCACGACCGCACGTCCGTTCGACGGAAGCGAGAGCACGTCGATCCGGTCGACGCCGACGTGGAGCTCGACCCAGCGCTGGCGGGTGTCGTCGAGCACGTCGTCGGGCAGCGCCGGGCGAAATGACAGCCGCAACACCGCGAGCTGGTCACGCTGGGCGACGCCGAGCCGCGCTCCGACCTTCGTCACGACCGCGACCACGGAGGCCGCGGCGACGGCCGGCGATCCGAGCACGAGCGGAACGCGGTCATCCGCCGTGCGCGCGCCGACCGATGCGGGCACGCGCTCGAAGCCGCGCGCGGGCACGGCGATCACAGCCACCTTGCTCGCGGTGTTCCACGGATCGCCCCCCGTGTTTGCCACGTCGATGATCCGGTCACGGGGGAGCCCGAGGCTGCCATCGGTGGGTTCCGGCTCGGGCGGCGGCGCGGTGCTCGCGACGAGCGCATCGAGGTTGGCGATCGGGGCGCGGGTGCCCGGCAGCGCGCCTGTCCACACCTGGTCGGGTTGTCCGAGCTCGAGGCCCCCGGTCGATCCGATCCACACCACGTGGTTCGGCCGTGACATCTTCGCGAGAGGCACGACCGCCTCCGTCTTCCCGACGACCGGGTACGCAGGCACAGGCGCGGGCGGCACTTCCTGGGGAGCGGGCGAGCCTCCGCTGCAGGCGCACAGCAGTAACCCGACCGCCATCCACGCGAGCTGCATCCGCAACATCATGCCACGGGCTGAACCAGCCTCTGGCGGACGCTCCACGTGCGCGGTGCAGTTCTTGCGGGTTGTCAGCGAGAGTGAACGGTGAGTTCCGACAGCGGCAGCGAAGGATGTTCTCGGATCGTGTCACCTAGGCGCATGGCTGTACAGAGACTGGCTTGGTTGTCGCTCGCGTTGCTTGCCGGGTGCGGGACATCGCCCGATGAACGCCCGGCGACCCTCGAGGTCATCTCACTCTCGATCCTCGCACCGAGCTGCGGCCAGGTGCAGTGCCACTCGAGCTCGACGAACCTCCAGGGCTACGCGTTCGATACGCTCGCGGGGTCGCGTGCGGCGCTGCGCAAGCTCGTCGGAGTGGGCGGCACCAACAAGAAGCTGATGAACGTCCTCACCACGGATGGCGGGGAGCGGATGCCAGCGGACGTTCCGATGGACGACCAGGACATCGCGCTCATCCAGGCATGGATCGATGGCGGAGCGCAGGGACTCTAGTCATGCTCCGCACCGTCCTCGGTCTGATCATCGTCCTCGCGCTCGCGCATCGCGCGGACGCCTATCCGCAATTCCAGCTGTCGCGCGACACCACGTGTACGGGCTGTCACCTCGCCCCCGATGGAGGCGGCATCCTCAACGAGAACGGGACCTCCACCGCCGAGCAGATCGCGTGGAAGGGCGGCGATGGGGCGTGGATGTACGGCATGGGCAAGCCGTCGTGGCTCCAGCTCGGCGGCGACGTCCGCAGCGCCAGCGGGTTCATCCACAATGGTGCGGCGAACGTCGCGCTGTATCCGATGCAGGCCGAGGTCTCGGCGGCAGCGAGCACGCACGGCTTCTCCCTCAACCTCGTGGGTGGCCTGCGCCGCCCACTCGAGGGTGGCAGCGCGCTGCACGTCCTGTGGTCCCGAGAGCACTACGCGATGTGGCAGCAGAACCCCGGCGAAGGGAAAGGCCTGTACGTGCGGGTCGGCCGCATGATGCCGACCTTCGGCCTGCG
>JAYVLW010000207.1:0-15742 GCA_043759315.1 Myxococcales bacterium | reverse complement strand
GCGATGACACGGACCGTCATCGCCCTCGGCCTGCTGCTCGCCGTCGCCCGGCCGGCCACCGCGCACAAGCTCAGCGATGCGCACCTCCGGCTGTCCAGTGAAGGCACCGCACTCGGCGGTCGCCTCGATGTGGCGGTCCGCGATCTCGATTCGGCGCTCGGACTCGACGCCGACAACGACGGCGTCATCACGTGGGGCGAGCGCGCTGCGATCACCACGGCGCCGGCTTGTAGTCCTTGAGGAACAGGCCCCACAGGTGGTTGCCGGTGTTCACCCCATCGAACACGGGATCGACGATCCGCGCTGCCCCGTCGACGATGTCGAGCGGCGGGTGGAAACCGTGGATCTTCGTCTTCCGCTGGGCGTGGTGTTGCGGGTCCTCGTCGGTCACCCAGCCGGTGTCGACGCTGTTCATGTGGATGCCGTCGCGCACGTACTCGATCGCGCTCGTGCGCGTCATCATGTTGAGCGCGGCCTTTGCCATGTTCGTGTGCGGGTGCTTGTCGGTCTTCCACCGGCGATAGAACTGGCCCTCCATCGCCGACACGTTGACGACGTGCGCGTCGTTGGTCGGCACCTTCGCGAGCAGCGGCCGCAGGCGCGCGTTGAGCACGAACGGCGCGACCGCGTTCACGAGGTGCACCTCGAGCAGCTCCGCGGTCGGCACCTCGGCGAGCGTGAGGCGCCAGCTATTGGTGTCGCGCAGATCGATCTGCTGCAGATCCTGATCGAGCCGGCCGGCCGGGAACAGGTGATCGCCACGCTCGTGATCCTCGGCGAGCAGCGGCACCTGCGAGAGCACCGCGCTCTTCCACAGCCCGGTCGCGTGGATCTCGGAGCCCGCGGCACGCACGAGGCCCTCGCCGAGGGAGCGGTTGCGCTCGAGCATCACCTTCTCCGCCGCCGGCAGCTCGGCGAACGGAGCGGCCTCGGGCCCGAGCACGTGGTCGTACCAGCCCGACGGGCGCCGCACGGTCTGGCACGCATTGTTGATCAACGCGTCGAGCCTCGGCAGCGTGGCATTCAGGTGCGCGCACAGCGCTTCGACGCTCGGGGTGTGACGCAGATCGATGCCATAGACGTGGAGGCGGTGCGTCCACTCGCTCGCATCGACCTCGCGCGCGAACCGCCGCGCCGCATCGCGCGGAAACCGCGTCGCCACGATGACCTCGGCGCCCGCGCGCAACAGGAAGATCGCGGCCTGGTAGCCGATCTTCACGCGGGCCCCCGTGACCATCGCCACTCGCCCTCGTAGATCGGCGGTCTGGTTCCGCTTCTGCCAGTTGAGCTCGGCGCACGCCGGGCACATCTGATCGTAGAAGTGGTGCAGCTCGTTGAACGTCGCCTTGCACACGTAGCACATGCGGCCGAGCTCCACGCGGGCGCCCTCCTCCCGGCGCGCCTCGGCGGCGGCCCACGCATCCACGACCTCCGCGCCCTCGGGCTCGTCGCGGATCGCCGCGTCGAGTGCCATGTCGGTCGGCTTGGGCAGCGGCGTCCGGAACTCCGGCTCCCGGCGCAGCGCGCGGATGCCGGTCTGATCGAGGATCGCGCGATCGGCATCGCGCTTGGCGCGGAACCGCGCGCGCGTCAGGGCCTTGCCCAGGGCCTTGCGGGTGTAGCGATCGGGACGCGAGAGCTGACCCGCGGCCGTGACGAGCCGCACCCGCAGCGCCTCGTCGAGCTCGGCGAGCGACGTCATGTCGCCACCGATCTCTTCGAGGATCTCGATGGCAGCCCGGAGCTTGTCCTCGTCTATCGACATGGGCGACATGGCGGCACGGCGGGGCTGTGTAACCCGAACTCACCCCGGCGACCAGACCGTCGCCGCAGGCGTATCCGTGTTATCGAGCGGGCATGAGCCTCGTCAGCCGCATCAAGGGCAAAGCCATCAACGCCTGGCTCGGTCCCACCGGGGATGCCGCGCGTAGCGCCGTCGCCAAGATCAAGGACCGGGTCGCCCCCAGGCCGCGCACCCTCGACGTCTACTTCGACGTCACCGATCCGTGGAGCTACCTGACCGGGCAAGCGGTCCAGCGCCTGCTCGAGGCCTACAAGGTCGAGCTGACGTTCCACGTCGTCACGCCGCCCGCCTCCGACGTCGATCCCGCGCCGCTCCTCCGCGCGAAGTACGCGGTGCGCGACGCCCAGGCGCTCGCGGCTTACTGGGATGTCGACTTCCCGGGTAAGAAGGATCCCGACTCGGGCATGGTGCGCGACATCGGTACCGTGCTCGTCCGCGATCGCCCAGCACGCGATCAGCTCACCGCCGCGATGGAGCTGACCGCGGCGCTGTGGGTCACCGACCGCAAGCTGCTCGTCACGCTACTCGGCAAGTGGGGCCAGGACTCGCACGGCGCTGTCGCGCCGATCATGAACACGACCTACGCGGATCTCCGCAAGGCCGGCCACTACCAGGGCGCGATGATCCACTGGAACGGCACCTGGTACTGGGGCATCGATCGCCTGCCATATCTCGAGCAGGCGATCGCGCAGGATCTCGGCACCGAGGTCGTGCACGTGGTCACGCCACGCTCGGAAGCCGATCGCGGCCCGGAGAAGCTCTCCGAGAAGCCTCTCGTCTGCGACTTCTGGTTCTCGTTCCGCTCGCCGTACTCGTACATCGCGCTCGAGCAGATCGAGAACGTGCTCGCACCGTACTCGGTGCCGCTCCAGCTGCGCCAGGTCGCCCCGATGGTGGCGCGTGGCCTGCCAGTGCCATCGGTCAAGCGCATGTACATCGTGCGCGATGCGAAGCGCGAGGCGGATCGACTCGGCGTGCCGTTCGGCGAGCTGTGCGATCCGCTCGGCCGCGGCATCGACAACTGCCTCTCCATCCAGCACTGGGCAAACCAGCGCGGCGCCGGCATCGCGTTCGCCAGGAGTGCGATGCGGGGCATCTGGGCCGAGGCGCGCGACGTGGCCGACTATGTCGACCTCCGGTACATCGTCGAGCGCGCGGCCCTGCCGTGGGACGAGGCGCAGGCGTCGCTCGAGAGCCTGGACGGCGCGAAGGCGGCGCACGAGAATGCGGCGGATCTCAACGGGATCGGGCTGTGGGGCGTGCCGTCGTTCCGCGTCGGCGACTACGTCGCCTGGGGCCAAGATCGCCTGCCGTTACTGGCAGATCGCTTGCGCCGGCACGCGCTTGCGACTGGCTGACACCCACCTACGTCCGGACAGGAGATGAACGGTCTCGACGCTGGTGGCGTGTTATCAGTACCTTCCGGAGGAACGATGTCGGAACAGGACAAGCAGGGCACGGTGAACCTGGTCGACCCAGGAGTGCCCGCCGATCAGGGCATCTCGACGCTGGGTCTCCTCATGCAGCTGGGCGGGACGCTGTTCGCGGCCGTCGCAACGCTCGGCACGTTCATCATGATGCTCACGCCCGGCGGGCGTGGAGGCGACAAGCTGTGGGTCCTCTTGGTCCTCGGCCTGTGCGTGACCCGTTCGCTGTTCCACCGCATGGCGGGAACGGAGCTGCTCTACGGTCGCCGCATCGAAGGCGCGAGTAGCCCGATGCTCGGCGTCAAGCGCTACATCGCGATCGGTCTCGCGCACGCCCTCGTCATGTTCATGATCATGACCGGCAAGTTCCACGTCCCGTTCAAGCTCGCGCTGGGACCCGCACTCGGGCTCGCGTTGTGGCCCGCCGCCCTCGCCGCACTGCTCGTGCTACCGCGGTTCCGCCGCTTCAGCGAGACGCTCCCCGTCGCCGAGGACAAGGGCTTCGAGGCCGCCTCGATCCTGATGGTCGTACTCGGCACCACCGGCGTCCTCGCGACGGGCATGTTCCTGATCATCATGCTCGACGCCGGAGGGCGCGCGCTCTCGCAGGGCCCGGGCGTGCTCGTCATGCTCGCCGCGATCTTGCTGTTCATCCGCTCCTGCCTTCATGTTCAGGCGGGTCTCTCGGGTCTGCGCGAGACGTCGATCGATCGCTCGGTCGAGCTCGCGAACCGCTACGCGAATTTCGGCGTCATCAGCGCGTTCTGCGCCGCGGGCGCCGTGCTGCTCCTCGTGATGCGCGCGATGGACGTCAGCGCGCTCGCGATCGTCGCCGGCCTGTGCTGGATGCTGATGGCGTGGCCGATGATCATCCGTCGGTTCTACAGCGATCGTCAGTTCGCCGACCTGATGGCGGGCGACCAGGCCAACGTCCACCGCCGCTCGCCCGATGCAGGCCTCTCGGGGCTCGGGTGGCTGTTGTTCGCCCATGCGATCATGAGTGCCGCGATGCTGATCCCGCAGCTCCTGGTCGACCGCGAGGACATGACGCGGAAGATGTACGACGTGCTCTCGATGGTGGGGCCGTCCGGCATGCGCTCGATCTGGTGGAGCGTCGGTCTGATCGCGCTGCAAGCGTGGGCCGGCTTCGAGCTGATCCGCATGAGCAGCACGCACCGCATCATCGGCACCGTGTTCGCGATCGTGGCGATCATCGTCAGCGTCTACATCTCGTGGCCGATGCTGCAGAACCTCAAGCTGATCGGTCGCCTCGGGCCGCAGGGCGTGATGAGATTCATCCCGATGGCGATCCAGCTGGTCGTCCCCGTCGTGACCCTGATCCTCGTCAACCGCAACATCACGCCGACCGCGCGAGCCAGGTTCCGCTCCACGACATGAAGCACCTCTTCGCTGTCGTCGGGGTCCTCGGGGTCCTCGGGTTCGGTGTGCTGGCCGGTTGCCAGGACACCGTGACGACGCCGTTCCCGGAAGGGCTCGAGCCGTTCGAGGACAACCCCGTCGAGCTCGATGATCCGTTGACCGCGGAGATGCTGCACGCGGCCACCGACGACGGCGACACGATCAAGGTCTACGGACGTGGTTACGTGCAGACCTCACCGGCGCGGCTGTGGGAGCTCACACATCAACCCACCGCGATGGTCGCGGTGTGCTCCACCGACGAGCAGCAGGTCACCGAGAACACCGAACCGCAGTACGAGTACAGCTTCCTCGTGCACTACATCGTCCATAACGTTCTCACCGTCGAATGGGACGACCAGTGGCGCTACGGCATCATCCTCGGGACACCGGAAGACGTGCAGCTCGGCATGATCCGGCACCAGAAGATACGAGGCTCCGACTTCATCACGCTGTCGGAGGGATCGGTCCAGGTCCTGTCGACCGCGGATCCAAACGTCAGCGAGCTCGCGTTTGTCGAGCACCTCGATGCGATCCAGGGTGGTGTGTCCGACGTGCTGAAGGGTATGCAGCGCAACTACGAGGCGCTCGTCGCGCTCGCGCACGCTGCCCCCACGCCCGCGTGCCCCTGATACGATGACGAGGTGACTCGCGGCGCGCCCAGCGAGGAGTTCGGGCCGTACCTCGTGTACGAACAGCTCGGCTCCGGCGGTATGGCGAAGGTCCACCGCGCCGAGCAGGCCGGCATCGAGGGCTTCCGCAGGGTGGTCGCGCTCAAGCGCATGCTCCCGCACGTCGCTGCAAACGAGGACATGGTGCGGTCGTTCGTGCGCGAGGCACGGCTTGCGAGCTACCTGCGCCACGCGAACGTCGCGCAGACCTACGAGCTCGGCAAGGTCGACGACATCTACTTCATCGCCATGGAGCTGATCGAAGGCCGCAGCCTTCGCGAGGTGCTCCGCCGTTGTGCGTCGCTCAAGAAGGTGATGCCGGTCTCGCACTCCTTGAACGTGCTCAACCAGATCTGCGACGCGCTCGATTACGCGCACAACCTCTGCGACGACGCCGGCACACCTCTCGGCATCATCCACCGCGATGTCTCGCCGTCGAACGTGATCGTCGCCGAGGATGGCGTGGTCAAGCTGATCGATTTCGGCATCGCGAAGGCCTCGGCCGCCGGCATGCAGACGATGAGCGGCACCATCAAGGGAAAGTACGGCTACATGGCGCCCGAGTATCTTGGCGGTAAGCTCGATGCCCGCGCGGATCTGTTCGCGATCGGCGTGATCGCGCACGAGCTGCTCACGAACCGGCCGCTGTTCACCACGGGCGACGACATCGATACCCTGCAGCGCGTCCGCTCGATGGAGATCGAACCGCCATCGCACAAGAACCCCGCGGTGCCGCCCGAGATCGACGACGTCGTGATGACCGCGCTCCAGCGGGATCCGGAGAAGCGCTGGCAGCATGCCACGGCGCTTCGCACGGCGCTGACCACGCTGACCAGGCGGCTCGGACTTCAGGTCCTGAACCAGGACGTGGTCGCCTGGCTCGATGCGCTCGACTTCGATTCGGCGACGTTGCCGTTCCGGGGCGCGGGCGGCGATGGCGATGGCGAATCCGTGATCATCTCGATCGAGCACGGCAACGCGGTCACGCCGCTGACCATGCAGCTCACCGGGCCGTCCGTGCCGAGGCCAGCGCAGACGCCGAGCGGCACCCCCGCGCACACGATCACCGCGCAGCGCTCGATCCAACCCAGCCTTCCCCCGAAGGAGCTGGCGACCGGTGACCGCGAGTACGCGGCGGCGGTGGCGCGCTATGACCGCCACGACGGCATCATTCCCTCGCAGTCGTTCCTCGCCGACGAGGTCATTCCGACACAGGTCCGCACGTCGTCGCCGCGGATCCAGCCGCCGCCGCTCGACGCGGACCCGGTGCGCGCCTCGCTGGCGACGATGATCGAGGTCCCGGCGTCGGTCGTCGCCGAGGCTGCGGCGATGCGCCTCTCGGCCCAGCAGCCCGCTGTCACCGCCCCCGCGCCAAACCCGCCCGCGAAGCGCCACCGGCGGCCGATCCTCGTGCTATTGCTGCTCCTGGTAGCGGCGGGTGCCGCCACCGCGGTCTACTTCTTGCTGCCGTACATGGCCTGACATGAAGCGACGCATCGCGCTGATCTCGACGGGTGGAACCATCGAGAAGACGTACGACGAACTCTCCGGGGTCCTGTCGAACCACGTCTCCGTGCTCGACGTGATGCTCGTCTCGCTCGAGCTCCGCGGCGTCGAGGTCGTCCGCGTGTCGCTCATGAACAAGGACAGCCTCGAGATGACGCCCGAGGACCACACGCTGATCGCGGAGACCGCCGCGAGGATGGCGCGGGAGTGCGCCGGCGTGGTCGTGGTCCACGGCACGGATCGGCTCGCGGTCTCCGGAGATCGGGTCGTCGAGCTCGTCGGCACACCTGCGTCACCGGTCGTGTTCACCGGCGCGATGCGGCCCTACGAGCTGCGCTCCACCGATGCGCTGCAGAACCTCACCGAGGCGCTCCTCGCGGTGCAGCTGCTCGCCCCGGGCGTCTACGTCGCGATGCACAACCAGGTGCTCGCCTTCCCCGGCGTGACCAAGGACAAGGTCGCGGGCACGTTCGTCAAGGCCGGGGGCGGAACGTGACCACCCAGACCGGACGAGATCTATCGTTCCTGATGCCGGCGTTGCTCGAGGCGCTCGGCACCAGTGGCACGGCGGTCATCGTCGTCGCGGACGTCGAGGGAGCCGAGCTCGTGCGCTGGTACGCGAACGCTCCGGCCGCCGCGATCCTCGGCTACACCCTCGACGAGTTGCTCGCGATGGACGTCCTCTTGACGATCGTCCCCGAGCAACGGCCGCTGATCGCGCAGCTCACCGCGAGCTTCCGCGCCGGGCAGGCGATGCCCGCGGCGCTGGAGATCTCGCTGCTGCACAAGGACGGGACGCCGCTGCCCGTCGAGGCCGCGCTCGGCACCGTCCAGCTCGGGGCCACACGCGTCTACGCGACGATCATCCGCATCTCGGGCGCGTACCAGCACCAGCTCTCGTTGCTCGAAGCGGATCGGATCAGCCTCGTGGGTGCGCTCGCGGCCGGGTTCGCGCACGAGATCAACAACCCGCTGACCTCCGTGCTCCTCAACTTGCGCACGATGAAGAAGCAGCTCGCGGCGATGCCCGACGGCGGCGCCGCGCAGGCGATGCGCTGTCTCGATGACATCACGATCGGTGCCGAACGGATCGCGAGCAATGTCCGTGCGCTGCAGACGCTGGCGACCCGCAGTGCCACCCAGAAGATCGATCTCGCCGCGGTGGTGTCCTCCGCGCTGCGCCTCGCCGCCCCGACGCTCGAGCCGCGGGCGCAGGTGATCCGCCAGATCGCGCTCGTCCGCCCGGTCACCGGCGAGGAATCGCGCATCGGTCAGGCCGTCCTCGCGATGATGCTGTTCTCGAGCTCGGGCTTCGCCAGCGAGGTCACGACCACGAACCGGATCGTCGTCGCCGTCGAAGAGCGCGGAAGCGATATCGTGGTCGAGGTCTCCGATAATGGCCAGGACCTCTCGGCCGACGAGATCAAGGGCGCGTTCGATCCCTTCTTCAGATCGTCGGCGCGCGGCGCCGGCGTGGGCGTCGGCCTCGGCGTCGCGCGCTCGGTCGCGACCACGCTCGGCGGCGAGGTCACGCTCGCTCCCCGCGCCGGTGGGGGCGCCGTGATCACGATGCGGCTCCCCGTGGCCACGACGTCCTAGCCACGCATGACGAGGAAGATGCCGTGTGCACTCGCCACCGGCGAGCTGCGATCGCCCTGCCACGCCTCGATGCGCACGTTCGAGATCCGGCGGCCCTGCCGCGTGATCAGGCCACGCGCGTGCGTGTCCGCGGCACCAGCCGAGCGAAGGTAGTCGATGGTCAGGGTGATCGTCTTGGGCAGCACGACCGTCTCCGCGCGCCATAGCAGCTCGAAGATCGCCGCAGACTCGATCAGCGCGCCGAGCGTGCCACCGTGGAGCGCCGGGAGCGCCGGGTTACCGATCAGGTGATCCGAGTAGCGCATCGTCGTGATCAGCTCGTCGCCATGCAGCGCGGCGGTGAGCCCCAGGAACTTGGCGTAGGGGATCGCATCGAACAGGCCCTGGTAGTCACCGGCTTGCTTCGCGACGGTGAGCCGCTCGATCAGGGTCAAGCCTTCACGCTCCCGAGCTTGGTCGACACCATGAACGTGCCGACCGAGTGCGCGATCGGATCGTCGGGATCCTCGTGGTAGGCGACCGCGCGCGTGAACGCGACGTTCCTGGTCATCTTGTAGCAGGTGGCCCGCGCGTGCACCGCGTGCCCCGCCTCGGCGGGGCGCAGGTAGTCGATGCGCAGATCGAGCGTGGCGATCGGCACGAAATCGATCAGGCTGGCGAACACCGCGGCCCCGGAGGCCCCATCGAGGAGCGCCGTGATCACACCGCCATGGATCACGCCCGTATCGGGATTGCCGACCAGCTTCTCGTCGTAGGGGAGCTTGAACAGCGCCTCGCGCGGCGAGATCTCGAGGATCTCGATCCCGAGCGCCTTGTTGTGCGGGACGTTCGCAGAGAACCCACGGACCAGCTTCAGCTTGAGCCGCTGCTCCGCGTCATCTGCCATGCGGCGAAAATACCCCATACACTGCCGCCATGGGCCAACCGGAGCTGGGCTGGGATGCTGCATGGGACGACGCTCGCCGCGTCGTGGATCCCGATGCGGCGTGGCTGCCCGTCCGGATCGCCGCGGAGCATCGCGGCGCGTATCACGCGATCGGCCCGGGCGGGGTGGCGTGGGTGGAGCTCACCGGCAAGTCGTTCCACCGCGCCGAGGACAAGCGCGCGCTCCCCACGGTGGGCGACTGGGTGCTCGTGGAGCGCTGGGACCAGGCGCTCGCCGCGAACGGCGCCGGCGTGGTGCGCGCCGTGCTGCCGCGCCGCAGCTTCCTCGTGCGCAAGGCCGCGGGCGAGGCCACCGCGCCGCAGCCGCTCGCGGCGAACGTCGACATCGGCATCGTGATGACGTCGGCGAACTCGGATCTGTCGCCGGCGCGGCTCGATCGCTATGTCGGCCTCCTCCGCGATGGCGGCATCGAGCCGGTGCTCGTGCTGTCGAAGGTCGACCTCGTTCCAGATCCGGCGCCGGGCCTCGCGGCGCTCGCCGCGGTCTCCGCCGGCCACGTGATCGCGCTGTCCTCGAAGCGCGGCGAGGGCCTGGACGAGCTGCGCGCGCTCAACCGAGCGGGCCGCACCGCGGTGTTGCTCGGCAGCTCGGGCGTGGGCAAGTCCACGCTGCTCAACACCTTGATCGGCACCACGCAGGAGACGCGCGAGCTCCGCGCCGACGAGCGCGGCCGGCACACGACCACCCGCCGCGAGCTGTTCGTGGCGCCGGATGGCGGGCTGTGGATCGACACGCCAGGCATGCGCGAGCTCGCGCAGTGGATCGACGACGACGAGGCCGACGAGCACGCGTTCGACGACATCGAGGCGCTCGCCGCGAGCTGCCGGTTCCGCGACTGCCGCCACAAGGACGAGCCGGGCTGCGCGGTGCACGGCGCCGTGGATGCGCTGCGCCTCGCGAGCTTCCTCAAGCTCGCCGCCGAGCGCGCGGTCGGCGCCCACAAGCAAGGCGAGGCGCAGCGCATCGCCGCCGCGCGGAAGGCGCGCAAGAAGCCAGCGCCACCGACCGAGGAGTAGCAGGGCGTCGAGGACTGAAGGCGCACGTGCGCACTGCCGATGCGGATCGGGTCAGCAACGCTGCAGCCGGACTAGATGCCCGGCGAGGAGGGGGCCACCAGGAGGCAGTTCCGGACGTCCTGGGTCGCCAGGCTGCTCATCGACCGGCAATTGACCTTCACCGTGGCCGCATCGCACGCGATCGTGGGCACATCGGCCTCGAGTACGATCGGGACCGCGATGCCGCGGCTCTCCAGCAGATCGAGCGCGAGCAGCCCGCCGTACGCCGACGTGAACTTCGCCGCGATGGGAAGCGTCGTCGGCGTGAGGTCGACCGCGCATGCAGTCGCTGATTCCATGTGGCTCGTGAGGGTGTAGGTCCCGTCCGCGACGTCGAGCGCGTCGCGCCACCCATCCGCCTTGTCCGGACCGTGGAACCGCGGGTTCGCACAGCGGGACGTCGCGGCGTTGGTCAAGAACAGCGGGATCGACAAGGTGTGCGGACAGATCGTCGTCGTTCCTGGGGCCGAGACGGCCGTGGGGACGGAGCACAGATAGCTGGCGGTGCTCGTCGGGTCGTTGACGGCCGGGTCGATCGCGCACTCCTCGAATGGGCGATCGAAGTCGACCTTGTTGCAGGTCTTGCACAAGTTGGTCGGTGCACAGTACGGATGCGCCACGCTGCACGCGGCGTGCGTCGACGCGGGGGCACCATCGACGCACGATGGTCCGCCGACGCGGCACGCCTCCACCGCCGCCATGCTGGTGACCAAGGTGTCGCCGTTCAGGCACGATAGCGTCGAGGTGCTCGGCTTCAGGGAGCTGTTGTAGACGTGATCGTCGCACTCGTCCGCAGCGTCGGCGACAAACCCGTCGCAGTCGGCGTCGTTCGGCGTGGTGATGTACGAGATCGGGTAGCGCTCGTCGTGATAGCCGCCGCGGTCGACGAGCTGCACGCACGTCTCGGCGTCCGGCTTTCCCCACAGCTCCACCTGCGTCATCGCTGTCGCGTTTGGATCCGCCTTCTCCGCAGCGTTGAGGCCGATCCTGTGGACGGCGAGGTAGTCGCTCGGCACGGCGAGCTCGAACGCTCCGATCGCCGAGGTCACCTCGCCCTGGGTCAGCCCGAGCGCGATCACCGAGAGCTGCTCGCCATCGGTGCGGGCCGCGTAGATGAACGCCGCCGACTCGGTGTCCGAGGACAGCTTCTTCGACTGGTACGGCAGGGCGTCGGCATCGAGGTCGCGCGCCCACAGCCCACCGCGCCGACCGTGGTCCGGGGCGAAGCCGAGGGTGCCCATGCGGGTCACCTGGCCCGCGCCGAGCCCGACATAGATCCGGATCTCGTCGATCTTCTTCGCGCCGGGGTCGGCGGGGGGATAGACGATGATCTCCAGCCCGCCGGCCTGGCAGGCGGTCAGAACGACCACGAGAGCGACCGCCGCGGAACGCATGGGACCAGGATAACCGATCGCCGTGCTATAGGACCGCCGTGATCGCGTTCTCCTCGGTCAGCAAGCAATACGGCGGCCAGATCCTGTTCGTCGAGGCGTCGTTCCAGATCAACCCGGGCGAGAAGGTCGGGCTCGTCGGGCCCAACGGCGCCGGTAAGTCCACGGTGTTCCGGATGATTGCGGGAGAGGAGTCGCCCGACGACGGCGGCATCGAGCGCCCGAAGAAGCTCACCCTGGGCTACTTCCGGCAAGACGTCGGTGATCTCAAGGGGCGCTCGATCCTGATCGAGACCTGCTCGGGGGCGGGCGAGGTCGCCGAGCTGGGCGCCGAGCTGGCGGTGCTGACGGCGAAGCTCGAGAACCCCGGCGATGACCTCGAGCAGGTGGTCGCGCGATTCAGCGAGGTCCAGGAGCGCTACCAGAACCTCGGTGGCTACGAGCTCGACGCGCGCGCCCAGGCGATCCTGAAGGGCCTGGGCTTCGCGGACGAGGTGATGCAGAACGATGTCGGCACGCTCTCGGGCGGCTGGAAGATGCGCGTCGCGCTCGCGCAGATCCTGCTCGCGCGCCCCGACGTGCTGTTGCTCGACGAACCGACGAACTATCTCGACATCGAATCGATCCTCTGGCTCGAGCAGTTCCTCCGGGACTACCCGGGCACCGTGGTCATGACCTGCCACGACCGCGAGATCATGAATCGCGTCGTCGGGAAGATCGTCGAGATCGACGGCGGCGCGCTGCGTACGTACGGCGGCAACTACGACTTCTACGAGCGGATGCGCGTGATCGAGGCCGAGCGCCGCGAGGCGGAGTACGCGCGGCAGCAGGCGCGGCTCGCGAAGGAGAGCCGGTTCATCGAGCGGTTCAAGACGCACGTCGCGAAGGCGTCGCAGGTCCAGAGCCGGATCAAGAAGCTCGACAAGGTCGAGAAGATCGCCGAGCCGAAACGCATCATCGAGAAGACCTTCGACTTCAAGGTGCCGCAGCGGTCCGGCGACGACGTGGTGAAGATCGCCGGGATCAAGAAGGCGTACGGCGAGCGTGTGGTGCACGCCGGGCTGACGCTGACGGTGGCGCGCAAGGAGCGGTGGGCGGTGATGGGCGAGAACGGCGCCGGCAAGTCCACGCTGCTCAAGATGATCGCCGGCGTGCTGACCCCGGACGCGGGCGCGGCCACGATCGGCGCCAGCGTGACGATGGGCTACTACGCGCAGCACGTGATGGACGCGCTGACCGCCGACCACACCATCCTCGACGAGCTCCAGGAGCACGCGCCGATGGCCAACCAGGGCACGCTGCGCGGGCTCGCCGGTGCCTTCGGGTTCCACGACGACGACGTGTTCAAGCCGGTGCGCGTGCTCTCCGGTGGCGAGAAGGCTCGTCTGGCGCTCGCGAAGTTGCTCTACGACGCGCCGAACTTGCTCGTCCTCGACGAGCCCACGAACCACCTCGACATCGTGACCAAGCGCGCGCTGGTCAAGTCACTCGCCGACTACGAGGGCACGCTGTTGTTCGTCTCCCACGACCGCCAGTTCCTCCGCGCGCTCGCGAACCGCGTGCTCGAGCTGTCGCACGCCGGGCCGCGGATCTATGGAGGCAGCTACGACGAGTACGTGACGTCGACCGGCCGTGAGGCGCCCGGAATGCGCGCCGTGTCCTAGGTCGTGATCGAGGACTTGCGTACCGCGGCAACCGGTCGCATGTTGGATGGCAAGCGATGGATATCAAGAACGTCGGGGGCACGCCGGGTGGGACGCGCACGTTCCTCGTCGGCATCATCATGCTCGTCGTGGGCGGATACCTGTTGTTCAACCAGGTCCAGGTCAATGGAGGCTTCTACCGGTTCAGCTTCTTCGGGCAGGGCTACGGCACCAGTTTCGGCATCACGCTGATCCCGATGCTGTTCGGGATCGGTATCCTGTTTGGAAACGGGAAGTCACTCGTCGGCCGCGGGCTGACCGCGCTCGGCTTCCTCGCGATCCTCGTGGGGATCATCATGAACCTCGACATCCACTTCCGGCAGACGTCGCTGTGGAACACCCTGACGATGCTGATCCTGATCGTCGGAGGCATGGGGCTGATCGTGCGATCGATCATGCCGATGCAACCGCGCGAAGTGACGACTCCACCGGTCCCGTGAAATCGGGCGGCGGCGTGTTACGATCTCGCCGTGGCGTACGATGACCGAGGGAAGCCAGCGGTCGGCACGCAGTATGGTGTCGGCCCGTTGACGCCGAGCCCGTCTCGCATCACGCCGGCCTCGCGTCCGCTCGCGGGCGGCGCCGCCGGACCGGTCCACGGCGTCCACACGGCGCCGCCGCATCCCACCGCGGGGCCATACGACAGCCTCGGCGGGGGCGTCGCCCTGCCCGGCGTCGATCTCGAGCCCGGTACACAGATCAAGCAGTACGAGCTGATCCGCGAGCTCGGCCGTGGTGGCATGGGCGTCGTCTACGCGGCGCGCGACATCAAGCTCGGCCGTCGCGTCGCGATGAAGTTCCTCCGGCACGTCGATCGCGAGGTTATCGACCGGTTCCTCGTCGAGGCGCGCGCGACCGCGCAGTGCAACCACGACAACATCGTCATCATCTACGAGGTCGACGAGTGGGAGGGCATGCCGTACATGGTCCTCGAGTTCCTCGAGGGCAAGACGCTGCGCGAGTTGATGGGCGACTTCGGCGACGGCACGCCGATGGCGCCGACGCGGGTCATCGAGCTGATCCTCCCGGTCGCCCGTGCTCTCGCTCGCGCCCACGAGCTCGGCATCGTCCACCGCGATCTCAAGCCGGAGAACGTGCTCGTCACGCACGCGGGTCAGGTCAAGGTGCTCGACTTCGGCATCGCCAAGGCGCTCGGCTCCTCCGAGGCACCCCGCACGCTCGCGAACCTCCCTGCGGGCAAGGACCTCACGCTGACCCGCGAGGGCGCGCTGGTCGGCACGCTTCCGTACATGTCGCCCGAGCAGATGGGCGTCGAGGACATCGACCACCGCTCCGACCTGTTCGCGCTCGGCATGATCATGTTCGAGATGCTCGCCGGCAGGCACCCGATCGAGCCGCTGTCGAGCGACACACTGCTCCAGAACCTCGTCGATCCGAGCCCGATGCGCTCGGTGCGCGGCGCGGTTCCCGATTGCCCCGATGGCCTGGTGCAGGCGGTCGATGGCTGCCTCGCCAAGCGCAAGGCCGACCGGATCAGCACCGCGACCGAGCTCGCGCGCCGCCTCGAGAGCCTGCTGCCCACGCGACACGCGCGCCAGCTCGCCGAGGGCGAGAGCCCCTACCCCGGGCTCACCGCGTTCCAGGAGCACGACGCGGATCGGTTCTTCGGGCGCGGGCGCGATGTCACGCGCATGGTCACGCGCGTGCGCGAGTTCCCGCTGACGGCGATCGTCGGACCGTCGGGCGTCGGCAAGTCATCGTTCGTGCGCGCCGGCGTGGGGCCCGCGCTCAAGGCCTCCGGGGAGACCTGGGACGTGGTCACGCTCCGACCCGGCCGCTACCCTCTCGCGGCGCTGGCGACGGTGATCGAGCGCTTGTCCACGCGCGCCGGCGCCGCTGCGACCAGTGTGCTCGACGAGCAGGGGCGGCTGATGCGGCGCCTCCGCAGCGAGCCCGGCTTCCTCGGTGCCACCCTTCGCGCCCGCGCCGCGGCCACGGATAGCCACACGCTGCTGTTCGTCGATCAGTTCGAGGAGTTGTACACGCTGGTGCCCGATTTCGAGGAGCGCCGTGCCTTCACGGCCGCCCTCGCCGCCGTCGCCGATGACAGCTCGGCGCCGCTGCGGGTGGTGGTCTCGATGCGCTCGGACTTCCTCGATCGCGTCTCCGAAGATCCACGGTTCATGGAGGAGCTGTCGCGCGGCCTCGTGTTCCTCTCCGCCCCCGATCGCGAGGGCCTGCGCGAGGCGCTCGAGCAGCCGGT
>JAYVLW010000206.1:0-2524 GCA_043759315.1 Myxococcales bacterium | reverse complement strand
GCGAACATCGTCGACAAGAGCGGCGCGTGGTTCTCGTTCAACGGCGAGCGCATCGGTCAGGGCCGCGAGAACTCGAAGCAGTTCCTCATCGAGCACCCGGAGGTCTACAACGCGATCGAGGCGAAGGTCCTCGCGCACTTCAATGTGCGCCGGATCGGCATCGATGTCGTCGAGCCCGTGACCGCCGCCCCGGTTGGCGCGGAGCTCTCGGACGAGCATAAAAAGGCGGTCCGGCCTCCGGACGCTGCGACAAGCCGAGGCCCGGCGGCAGCACCTGGTGTCGCACCCCAGAATGGGAATGGGGCGAAGCGACCGAACGCATGAATTGGATTTCCTAGCAGTTCTTCGTCGATGATGAGGTCAGGTGAGCGGGCACGCTCACCTGACCTTTCTGTCTTTGAGCACTGGGTCACGGGCATCGAGATCTAGTGACGATGCGGTGATCTGCTTCGCTTGCCTTTGTCACTGATCTGGGCGATTACTTTCGCGTCGTTGCAGGGAGTGCGGCCCGGCGCGATAACGAAACGCGACTCTTAAGGGAGGCTCAATATTATGTTCGTCGATCCCACTCGTGGGCGATCGCAAGGGTTCGCCCTTGTCGCCGCGGCCGGTGTACTCGCACTCGGGGCATGTACAGACCCCGAGCAGAACACCGACCTCCGTCCGGACGGAGACCCGGAAGTCCTTGCCGTGCTCGTGATGAACGACGCGGCGAACAAGCTCGTCGAGTCGGCGACGTACTGCGCGCCGAACGACAAGAAGCGTCCGGCCATCGTCGGCCTGCCGGACTTCACAGCACCGGAGGTGTGCCCGGCGGACCTCTCGAAGGGAGCTGACCCGGTCACGAACGCGTACCCCGATGGTTGGTACGTGCGGATCATGTTCGACGAGCTCCTCGATCCGAGCATCGAGGAGCTGACCGAGATCCTCGACCCCGACACCGGGGAAGGCACGGACACGTACACCGGATCGATCGCGAACACGCGCCCCGTCAAGCTCGAGTGCGAGAGCGTCGGTGGCGGCTTCGTCCCGGTCGAGTACGACGGTTACTACTCCCCGGCCGGTAACGCGGTGACGTGGCCGCTCGGCCCGTCGCTCGTCATCAAGCCGAACGAGCCGAAGTCGATCGCCACCGGCAAGTCGTGCCGCGTGACGCTCAACGACAACATCACCGACAAGAGCGGCAACAAGGTGCCGACCACGCAGCGCGGCGCCTACACCTTCAAGGTCGCGCCGATCCAGGTCATCGCGATCGACCCGCCGGATGATCCGATGGGCGAGTCGCCGATCGACGCGCTCCAGGTCATCAACGATAATATCTACGTCCAGTTCAACACGTTCGTCGACCCGTTGTCGTTGTGCACTTACTTCGACCCGATGAATCCATTCGCCGGCTGCGACGACGCGACGCCGACGCGCACCTTCGATTTCTCTCCCGACGTAGGCATCTGCAGCACCGGTGGCGAGCCGTGCGACGTCAGCAAGAACGGCGTCGGATGCCCGACGGCGGGCGACACGTGCGACTCGGGCGGGTTCTACTCGTACTCCCTCAAGCCGTTTGGCCTGACGGACACCGAGTTCGGGTTCGGACCCAACAATCCGGTCGAGGTCAACAAGAGCTACACGTTCTCGTTCCTCGCTGGCAAGAAGGTCAAGGACCGCTGCGGTGTCGAGACCACCTTCGGAGCGCCGTCGGCGGATAACCTGACGCTCACCCACTACAAGACCAAGCCGTTTGGCTTCAACAAGGCCTTGCCGGGCACCGGCGACCTGACCAGCGCGATGCGCAAGCTCGAGCTGCAGTTCAACCAGGCGATCGACTTGTCGACGCTGGTCGACGGCACCGACTACACGATCACCCCGGCGGTTCAGGTGACCGGCGCGCCGTTCACGACCTCCACCGGCGGCAACGCGATCCTGCGCGGCGTGTACGCCATGAATACCGAGTACACGTTCACCCTCAAGGCCGGCGCCAAGGTCTCGGACGCCTGGGGCGTCGAGTACACCCAGGCCGCGGACAAGGTCGTGAAGTGGAAGACCCAGCCCGCGATCACCATGACGACGACGGCGGACAAGGCGGTCGTGCTCAAGGCGGCCGCCGGCGCCCCGGTCGGCGTCACGCTGACGTTCAACCAGGGAATGCTCGCGTCGACGCTGACCGAGACCACCGACTTCACGATCACCCCGGCTCCGGTCGCGGGTGCAATCTCGGTGTCCGTCGGAGCTGCGCCGAACGGATGCGGCCAGTCCTCCACGGGCTGTCAGCTGCGCGTTCGCGGTGACTTCGCCCCGGGTGACTACACCTTCACGCTGAAGGCGGGCGCGGTGATCAACGACGCACTCACCGTGCCGACGACGTTCACCCAGCCCGCGGACAAGGTCATTCACTTCACCGTGAAGAACGCGCCCGCGGCCCCGCCCCCCATCACGTGCCTCTAAGGAGCATGACCATGCAAAAGCTAATCAAGTCAGTCATGGCAGCCGCCCTCCTCATCGGAGGCGGATCGCTCATCACCCAGCCCGA
>JAYVLW010000205.1:0-8384 GCA_043759315.1 Myxococcales bacterium | reverse complement strand
TGAGGGGATGCCCGAGCGGATCGCGATAAGACTCTGGCTCAACGGATCTAAATCACGTCGGTGGTTCGCGGTCATCGACAGCTCCGTCCGACACGTGCTCGAAGCGTCGGGGTTCAACGATTCCGGACAGTGGCAAGCGACTTGGCCAGCAACAGACTCGTCCATTGACGGCATCGTCACCCAGCTCGAGAGACTTGGCGCCACGCCAATAAGAGTTCTTCGAGATCTGGATCTTCCCCCGGATGTTCCGTGGCCAACCGTTCAGACTGGTGCCTGGATCACGTCGGCCGACCGAGTGTCCTTCGGTGAAGAGAGCGACAGGGGCAACGGCCGCACACGAGACGTGCGGCTGGAGATCGGCGGACGAACGTTGCCACTGACCCTCGACGACGCGGGCCTTGCATTCCTTCACTGGTGGAAAGAACAATCTGCGCCCCGCGCCGAGGCTAGCGACACATGAGCCAACTTCCACGTCAGCGGCTAGAAGCCGCGCTAAAGCTTGCTCCAACGCCGCTTGCAGAAATCCACGAGGACTCGCGTTGGTTTCACATCGGCGATGTGCAGCTGAGCAAGACATCCGCACGCCTGAACATCGGATTTCCACATCCGATCGTCGAAGCAACCCGCTTCGAGCTGCAGCCCTTCGAAAGCGACGCCCGACGGGGTTCAGCGATCGTCCTCAGCGCCGCGGGCAAGCTACCGGACTATTTCGTAGGTTGGGTTGCCGAGTCCGAGTATGACAAGGCAAACGCCTGGGTCGAGCGACTCAACTCCGAAGTCCAGGCTCGCCTCGCCAAGGCAAGTCGGGACATCGAGGCCGGCAACGTCGCGCAGACGCTGCTCTATCATCAGGGTAGCGAGTACGCGCCAGACGCGCCGTGGGGCGGAGAGACGCTCGAACTGTCGAGGAGCGGCGAGCTGGAGTACGAACGGCGTCGCTCCGGCAAGCTCCTGCGGATGACTTACGGACACGTTGGTCCATCGCGGGTCGCTCGACTACATGAGGTCTTAGCCGGCACGAGCTTTCCCACGATGCCGCAGCCGTTCTTTCCGCCAGGCGCTACCGTATGCGCCCTGATTACCGACCCGCCGTTTCAGAAGATGTCGATCGAGTTCGATTCGGGACTCAAGATGGATGGATACGGCGAGATCCTGCGGGACTTGAGTGAGCTGTGCGGTGCTCTCCGGACATCGAGCACCGAGGAACTTGAGCGGTGGGCGTTCGTCGGTGACAGGAGGACATAGGATGCGAGTCAGATGCGACTGGTTGTTCCCAGGTGAAGTCCTTGAGGCGGTGCTAGTGAGTGCGCCGAGCCGGGTCTCCAGAACCGCCAAGGAAACGGTGTTGGAGTTGACAGGGCCGGCGCCTATTCAGATCGCGCCACCTGCTGCCGACGCCGTAGTCGTTGAGGCAACGCCCGCTGAGTGGGAGGCCCTTCGCGCCGCAGGATACGAACTGAAGTCGGCGTCCTAGGCATCGGAGCTTGCCGACGATGACGCCAAAATCCCGGAGGTCGATCGGCTTCCGGATCCTGTTCACGTTCGGCGTGATCTCGTGCGTGCTGCTCCTGACCGCCGCAACGTTCCTTGGAGGCATGCTGGTCGACGGGTTCTCTTTCGACGCGAGGGCGGACTACGTCTCTGCACGGCTCGTCACGCGCGAGGTGGCCGCTGGGGACGACGTGTCGATCGACTTATTCCCGGACGGCATCATCACGGCGATCCACGCACGCTTCGGAGGCGGACCCATGCAGGACGTGCGACGCCCCGCATGGAACAGCGACCAGGATCGCATCGTGGTGCAGCTCGCGCCCGACCTGCCGCTCGGTCCGGTCGAAATCACACTCGACGTCGAGTTGATGATCCGGCTTGAAACCGGCCGAAACCTCAACACTCACTACTACCGGCACGCGACTCGCAACGACAAGCTCGAGATCGCGTTACAGGTACGCGCACCCGACGAACGAACGCAGCGACAATGGATGTTCCGAGGGCTGGCGCTTGCCGCATGGATCGCCGTCTGCGGTGCATCGTATGCGTCGGGGCGCTGGGCATTCCGCAGCGTACTGGCCCGGCGCCGACGAAAAGGGAGATCGATCACCACCGAGATCGCGATGCTGGTTTGCTTCGTGGTCGCGGTGGTCGTCGCTGCCGTTGGGCAGCTCATCTTCGTGAACCCGATCGTTCGCACCACGACGCTCGCTTCATGGTTGCCGATCCTCGGAGTCCAGTTCGCATGGAACTGCGCGATCGGTCTGGGCTTATGGCGCGGCTTGGTAGCGCGATCGAAAGCGCCGGCACCTCATCTCTGGGAACCACTTCGAGTGCGTGCAGTCGTCGGCAGTCAACGGGAAGTTGGTTACCGCGACGTCGCATCGACGCTCCCGCCGATGTTGTCGCGAGATGCGCCGCGCTGTGATTCGACGCGAGTCATCGATGCGCTTCGCGAGCTAGGTCATGAAGTGACGCGCAATCGGAACGTTCTCGAAGTGAACCTGAATTCCGAGCCGGTGATGCAGCTACGTGCGCGGTGCCCCGAACCCTGGCTCCCCGAGGATCTCGGGGTCTCGATCCGCGACGGGATCGACGCGACGCCGCTGGTGCTGCAGCTGACCAAGATCTACGGCGCTCTTGAGGTAAAGCCACAGGATGGGAGAGCGGTCATCCTGGAGCAGCGAGTGTGACCATCCATGATTTCAATCGCTCGCCATACTCGCGGAGCGCGGACTTCGTGCCTTCGACCCCACCAATCGCTGGGTGATCAAGTTCGGTCCGCCGCTGTCCAAAGGGAGCGAGTACCAATGACACATCCCGCTTGGGTGAGACGGACGCCGGACGCTGATCACACCCTGTGTGTCAGCTGCTATGGACGCGGCTGGTGCAAGCACTGCGAAGGCAGTGGTCGCGTCGTATTGGAACCAAGCAGGCGTTGCACCTGGTGTGGTGGTCGCGGCGAGTGCCCGGTCTGTGACGGCTCGGGACAGTTGACTGAATGGGACATCAAGGACAAGGGCATCGAAATCCGGCCCGACCTTGAGTCGGCGATCGTGCGCGAGCCGACCTGGTTGCAGATCGCCGATGTCATCTCGTTCGAGCAGGGCAGCGAGTTCGCGCCGGATTCGGCCTGGGGTCGTGAGCGTGTCACGCTGTCTCGAACCGGCGAGTTGGCATACGAACGGCGTGAGCGTGGCGCAGTCGCGACGGTGAACGGTCACGTGTCGCCGGCCCGAGTTGATGTGAGCTTGATCCACTCCCGTGGACCCACCACGAGAGGCGGATACGATGGCGAAGATGGGTGCGAAAGAGGATCGCGCGAAGCGTGCGCGACGAAATTTCACGGACGGCCCGGAGGGGCCGAGAGAACCGCGTAGGTCGCACCCCGTTCCTGCTGCCGCTGTGCTGCCACAGGAGCCTCGAAACGAGCGCAGGAGGAGGGACGAGGCGGGAAACCCTGGCCGCGCAGGCCGTTGATGTCATTGCAGGATCGCGAGATTGTTGGTGTCGTCGATCTGCGCTGTCAGGGTTCGAGTCCCGTCCGCTCCGCGACTTAACGCAGAAATCCTGAGTGGTAGCCCCACCCAGGATTTTCGCGTTTTCGCCTTCGTCTACAGCAGCGAAGGCGTCGTCGTTGGAGAATTTGCGGCAGGCAACCAGCTAAGGCCACTCGGGGATCGTGAACAGCGCCCACGACGTTCCGGCGCTGCCCACGACGAAGACGTAGCCCGGCATGGCGGTCGCGGTGATCGCGTGGCCGACGACACGCTGGGGGACGCCCACAACGAGGTAGTCGGGGATGTACTCGACGTGCTCGAGGGCGAGGGTCAGCTGGTTGTAGAAGCGGATCTGCGTCTCCGGTTGCTCCGGTCCCACCGTGATCCGATCGGCGAGAACCACGAGGTGGGTCTGGGTGCCGGTCACGCCGACGATCTCGAATGGCTGATCGCCGGCCAGAACCGTGGAGTGGATCATGTCCATGGTCGGGTCGTCGCTCTGGTCGAACACGTGGCCCGTGCTGGCGATGATCCAGTCGTGATACAGGAACAGATCGGAGCCCAGTGGGTACTGCCCCGCGGCGTAAGGCCACGACCGCACGAATGCGGTTCCCTCGTCGGCGCCGTCGTAGCGACGCATCGTGTTCGCCGCTCCGAGGGTCAGAACGTAGAGCGCACGATTCGCATCCGGCGACTGGCGCCCGCGCGAAGGTCCGGAGACGGCGCCGCCGGGCCAGAGCATTCCACTGACGGGATCGGCGAACTGGATCTGACCGGCCTGTGCTGGATACACGCGTGGCGTGGCCCCGCCGCCGCGAGCATCGAAGAGAGGCACGCCCACGTTCATGTCGCCGACCTGCATGAGGTTTGGGAACGAGACCAGCGCCAGCCACGTGGAGTCGTGGATCACCGAGATGTGCTGCCCGCTCTCGTCGGAGCCGATCTTCGTCGGCACCGCGGTCAGCGGAATGTTCCAGTCCTCGGTGAGATTCGGCCACCGCGGCACGACGACGCGCACGCGCGATGGGTTCGTGCTCGCCAGCGCGAAGGTGCCCTCGCCCCAGCTGGAAACAGCGTCGACGATGGTGCCGGCGAGCGGCTGCGGCTCAGGAGGCAAGACGGTGACGGTGACGGTGTCGGTGCCGACGGAGCCGGGTACGGTCACCTTCAGCTCGAGCACGTACGTGCCGACGAACTCTCCATACTCCGATGCGGTGAGCGAGCCCTGCGGGATGGGACCCGACGGGAGTGGTCCCGGATGGGAGAGCACCTTCCACTCCGCCGTTCCCGGGCCGGTCTCCGAGATGTACGAGCCCTCGAGCGGCACCCAGAAATGCCACAGGACCGTCTTGTCGGGACCGGCGTCCACGGTGAGCGTCCCCGCCTCGACGAGGACCGACACCGCGTCGCGGTCCGTCGCGCCGTCGTCGTCGGCGACGACGAGCGCGAACGTGTATGTGCCGGGGACGTCGGCGGAGAACGTTGTCTGCGAGAACGTCGCCACGGCGAGCGTGGCGGTGCTACCGGCGGGCGCCTGCTCGATGCTCCACTGGTACTGAAAGATGGTGCCGTCGGCGTCGGTCGATCCGGCGCCGTCGAGATCGAGCGGGGTGCCGATGAGGTGGGTCGGGTTGCTCTGGGCCCTCGCGATCGGCGGCATGTTCGGCGTCGCGTCGGGCGTCGCGGCGGGCGCCGCATCGCTGCCCGCATCCTTGGGGACCGCCTGCGAATCATCACCGCACGAGCAGACGCAGAGCGCGATCACCACACTGCCGACGAGCCGGAGCATGCTAGGTGGCTATCATGGATCAGCCACCGCTGGTGAGCTTCATCAAAGGCCACGCGCAGCTTCACCGTCGCGCACGGCCTGTCTGTCACTCGTGATGCCAGGACCGAATCGTCGTGCTTTGTCTCGTCGCATCGTGCGGTACACCTGGACCGACGTCGATCAGGCCCGAGTTGCGGCGAATTCCGCTGGTGCGCAGCAAGTCCGCTTGAACGTCGGTGTCGTGCGAGTCCTCGAGCTGATTCCGGGCGCGGTGAGGATTGCCGTCGATGCGACGAAGCTCGTAGAGTCCACGCATGCGGGCCTCTTTGAGGAGCTGCGTGGGAATCGCGCTCCTGATCGCGTGTTCGAGGACCTCACCGAAGCGTCCACACGGCGTAAGCCCTGTGGAGGCGCCCGGCGAGGGAGCAGCAGTGAACGTCGGCTCGCTCGTGCGTCACAAGCTGTCGCGTCTTTCGACATCCTCACTACCAGCCACAGCAAGTCAGGCGGTCATCACGATTCAACTGAAAAGCCTCGCGGACTAGGAAGCGTTCCTCGCCCGAGTGGTCCACGTGAAAGAAATAGAGACGACTGTAGCGAGCATCGAGGCTGTCACCATGGACCGGCCTCGCGACGAGCACGAAGGCCGTATCGTTCCGATGAGGACATCGCGATGAGTGACGATGACGACTTGGACGACAACACTGTCGGTGCGACACGCACGGAAGCCGGTAGGATCGGCGCGCGCAGCGACGGTGTTGCGGGCCGTCACGCGTCGAGGTCGAGCACGAGCACGATCGACGGCTCGTCCTTGACCTTGCAGCTCGCGCTCACGCCGAATCCCATCGTCAGCGCGAGCGTGCGGCCGCGTGCGCTCATCGATGTCAATTGGCCGTCTGCCGGGACGACGCAGCTACCTCGGGGGGCGGCGGGAACGACGATCCGATCGATCGTTGCGCCGTCGGCGGCGAGACGCACGAGCGCTCGGCCGCGCGTGGTGGAGGTGTTCGCACGTGCCACGCCGGGCAGCAGGTGGCCGGCCAGCGTCAGCTCGCCGTCGTGCACGATCGACACGATCGGCCGGCCCGCGTCGTCCACCGTCATCCCGTCGATCCGTGCGGACTTCGCGGCGACCAGCTCGTGCGTCGTGACGGTACCGTCTGGCGCGATCCGCGCGACCTGGAGAGAGGTCGTCCAGGTTCCACCGCGCTGCCGCGACGCCGTCGTCGCCAACCATGTCGCGCCGGGCGTGCTCGAGAGGAACTGCATCCCACCGCGGCCGGCGATCGCTTCGATCGTGCGTGGGTGCACGCCGTCGTCGATGAGCAGTGACGTCGTGGTCAGGTCCTCGCGGCTCGCTATCAGGGCGCCGCTCGCCGTCACGGTGCGCGGCCACGCGTCGGGCGGCGGCGACGCGATCGCCTCGACCGGGCCGAACGTCGCCCCCCGCAGCAAGCTGCGGCGTACGTCGTGGGCGCAGTCGGCACGGAGCCACATCGTATCCGGACGCTCGCCCTGCGCGATCGCGGCGGCACACACGCGCGTTGGGTCGGTGGAGTGATCGCCGTGCGCGATCGCATCGACGTCGTCGAGCAGTGCGAGCGTGCCCGCAGCGTCGAACACCACGATGAACGGTGAGTTCGCGGTGAAGTCGAGGTCCTGCCCGTCACCGGTGCGCGCCACGACGCGATCGGGCAGAGCGTGGCCGTCGATCGAGAAGTGCTTACCGTGATGCCCCACCACGACGATCGCGCCGTCATCGCGGACGAGCACGCGCGTCGCACCGTTGTGCCAGGACGCACCCCACGTCTTGTGCCAGCGCAGCGTCCCGTCCGCGCTGAACACGGCCACCACGCCCGCCTCGAAGGCGCGCGCGGGCAACTTCGTCGCGCCGAGCTGGTTGGCGCGGTAGTAGCCGCCGACCACCGCCACCGTGCCGTCCTTGCCGAGCGCGACCGACTCGATCCGGCAGGGCGACGGCTTCGCCGGTGCGACGCGCGGCCCGCACACGGTCGCCCACGCACCAGGCAGGTCGGCGACCACGCGGCTCGCGTCGACGGCGCTGACCGCGGTCGCTACCGGTGGTGCCGCTCCGTCGCCCGGGGCGGCCGAGCTCGGCGACGGCGTCACTCCGCGGCCATGCCGCGCGAACACGAACACGTCATCGCCGGTCGCGAGCACCACGTGGTCCGAGGTCGCGGCCACCCGCGCGAACGGCCCGACGGTCCACGTCGTGCGTGGCTGCAGCGCCAGAACGCGGCGTGGCGCGCCCGTCAGACCGTCGAGCTCGGCGACCGCGTAACCGCGCGCGAGCCCCGGGTACCGCGCGTCGGCCGGGGTCCGGGGCGCCGGCACCCGTACGCCGGCGATCCGGCCATCGCGTCCGTACTCGAGGGCGACGAGCACCGTCCCATCGCGCGTGGTCCCCACGCCGCCGATCGTCGTCGCATCGTTGGTCGTGTGGGCCGGCACGACCTCGACCTGCCACGGTCGCGCACCATGCCGCGACACGACACCGCGCACCGCGAAGCGAGGCCGCGCGGTGTCGTCGAGCCACTCGTTGAGCGACCGCGCCGCCACAAGGTCCTCGCCGAGCAGCGCGATCTGCGGTTGCGAGACCGTATGCGTCGAGCTCGTCGGCCCGAGGGACTCGCTGCGCCCGTCGCGGACGAGCAGGAGCTCGGGGCCGCGATCGTGGACCGAAACGTCGGGCACGTACATCGGTCCGTAGGTCACGCTCCCCGAGCGCTGGCGGACATGGAGCGTGCTGTCGAGCTCCGCGCGCACCCACTGGGTTCCACCGCACACCACCTGGACCACGACGCCGTCATCGTGGGGTGCGAGCCAGTAGCGGTTGCCCTTTGCACAGGTGCTGCCAAGCAGCGCTCTGAACGTCGAGCTCGCCATCCGCTCGCCGCTCGGGCCCAGCACCGTCGCCTGCAGATCGCCGGGCGCCTCCGCGTTCGCCGTGATCACCAGCACGCGCCCATTCGCGAAGCTCTCGAGCCCCTGCAGCCGCCCACTGACGGGCACGCTCCACCTCCGGGTCAGCTGGCGATCGAGCGCCTCGATCGTCCATGTCTGTTCGCTGCCGTGCGCCACCACGAGCACCTCGTCGGGCCGCA
>JAYVLW010000204.1:0-12250 GCA_043759315.1 Myxococcales bacterium | reverse complement strand
TCATCGCTGTACAGCCTGCTGTGGTTGCTCGGCGACGTCCATGCGCTGCGCCACGGCGGCGCGACCATCGGTGACCGCGACCTCGAGCTCGTGCTCGGTGTGCGCTGGCGCGGCCGGTTACCGTGGTCCGCGGTGACCTCGATCGAACCCGTGACGGAGACGCCGCCCGATGCGGTCAATGCCTCGATCCTCGGCGCGAACGTCGTGGTGCGCCTTCGCTCGCCGGTGCGGCTACACGGCGTGTTCGGCCGCGTGCGCGAGGGCGCGGCGATCGCGCTCTCGATCGATGACCGCGAGGCGTTCGTCGCGGCCGCGCGGGCGGCTATGCTCCGTGCATGAGCGACGAGCTACGCGACCTTCTCGCCGCGATCCCCGACGCGACCGTGGCGCCCGGTCCCGCGGTCGCCGACGGCATCGCGCACTCGGTACGCTACCTGGCGTCCGACGCAGCGATCACGAGCCTGGCGGGCGACGTGTACTGGCCGAAGTGGGACTCGCCGTGGTGGCACATGCTGCTGCTGTGGGAGCTCGGCGAAGCACACCGGATCCCCGAGCGCGCCGTGACGCGGATGATCGTGGGGCTGAACGCGCTCCGGCTGCATATCTTCCCCCGCAGTCCGGAGGAGCTCGGTGACGCGAACCCGTCGCGCGACGTGATGTGCCACTGCGGCCTGGGCTCGATCATCCAGGTGCTCGACGCGTGCGGTGTCGACGCGTGGTCGGCGGTGCCGTGGGCCGTGCCGTGGTTTCCGCGCTACCAGATGGCCGACGGCGGGCTGACGTGCGACGAGACCGCGTACGCCGCGCCAGGCGAGTGTCCGAGCTCGATGGTCGGCACGGTCGCCGCGTTCGAGGCGATGCTGCTCGGCGAACCGGCGGGGTGGAGCACCGAGCGCCGCGCGTTCCTCGAAGCAGGCGCGAGGTTCCTGATCGGCCGCGCGCTCGTCCACGGCTCCGAGACGACGCACAACGCCGAGGAGCGCGACGCGGCGAAGGCGTGGAGCGCCCCGTGTCTGCCGCGGTTCTACTTCTACGACGTGCTGCGCGGCCTCACCGCGCTCGTGCGCTGGGCCAAGCGCACCGGCGCGTCGCTGCCGGCGAGCGCGATCCTGCCCGCATGCACGAGCCTGGCGACGCGGTTCCCCGACGGCGTGGTCGCGGTGGCGCGCGAGCCGTTCGCGGCGTGCACCACGTGGGTCGCCGGTCCCGACCACGCGTGGACGACGCGCGCGCCGGTGACGCGGTTCCCGCTGCTCGCCGCGGTCTCCGTGCTCGGTGCGCCGAGCGCGCAGCTCACGGCGCAATGGAGGCGCACGCGCGGCGCGCTGGTCCAGCTCCACGAAGCTGGGCGGATCGTCGCGTAGGATCGTCGCGTGGTGCGGATCTGCTTCGTGTGCCTTGGAAACATCTGTCGCTCGCCGACCGCGCACGGCGTGATGGAGCACCTCGTCGCGGAAGCCGGGCTCGCTCACGCGATCGAGATCGAGAGCGCGGGCACCGGCGCGTACCACGTGGGCGAGCTCCCGGATCCGCGCACGCGGCTGGCGGCGAAGCGGCGGGGCTTCGCGTTGACCTCGCGCGCGCAGCAGTTCACGGCCGCAGATCTCGATCGCTTCGATCTCGTGATCGCGATGGACCGCGCCAACCTCGGTCACCTGCGCCAGCTCGCGGCGGGGCGCACCTCGCCGAGCCTCCACCTGCTGCGCAGCTTCGATCCGTCGGCGCCGCGCAACGCGGAGGTTCCAGACCCCTGGTACGGCGGCGACGCGGGCTTCGAGGAGGTGCTCGATCAATGCGAGCGCGCCTGCGCGGGGCTGCTGGCCCACGTGCGCGAGCGCGTGCGATGACGTGGCGCGCGGAGCTCGCGGCCTCGCTCGGGACGAGCATCGTCCGCGCCGAACCGGTCGCCGGCGGCGACATCAACGAGGCGTATCGCGTCGAGCTCGCAGATCACCGCACCGTGTTCGTGAAGACCCACCGCGCGCCGCCGCCGGGGATGTACGCAGCCGAGGCGGCGGGCCTGTCGTGGCTCGCCGAGGGACCACTGCGCACGCCGCGCGTTCTCGCGGTCGGGGAAGCGTTCCTCGCGCTCGAGTGGTTGGAGCTCGGCCTCCGCGATCGCGGCAGCGATGAGCGGCTCGCGCGCGGGCTCGCGGTGCTCCACGGGATCGGCGCGCCGCGCCACGGCCTCGATCGGGGCAACTACCTCGCGACGATCCCCCAGGACAACACGCCCGAGCCCGACATCACCACGTTCTACGTCGAGCGCCGGTTGCGCCCGCTGGTCGCGCGACTTCGCCTTCCGGCGCTGGAGCCGCTGCTCGACATGCTTCGGCTGCGGCCGGAGCTGTTTGGTCCGCCCGAACCTCCCGCGCGTCTGCATGGGGATCTCTGGTGGGGCAATGTGGGCTGCTGTTCCGGCGATCCGGTGCTCATCGATCCGGCGGTGTACGGCGGCCACCGCGAGATCGACATCGCGATGCTGAGCCTGTTTGGTGGCGTCACCGCAGGCTTCATCGCCGCGTACGAGGAGGTCCATCCGCTCGCCGAAGGCTGGCGGGCGCGAACCAAGCTGTGGCAGCTGTACCCGGTCGCCGCACACGCCGTGCTGTTCGGTTCGGGGTACGTCACGCAGCTCGGCGAGCTGGTACGGGAGCAAGTCGCCCGGTTGTAGCGGCGGATACGAAGAGACCGGCTGTTATTTCACGAGGTCCGGCCGACCCAGACATCGTGGATCGCGCTGCGACCGTCGCCTTGTTTGCGTGCTTCGCGTTGCCACGCGCGGCAGCGGCGGGGGTGCACGTGCTGGCAGACGTGGTCGACGGTGACCAGCGCAGCGTGATCATCGTTGTCGACGACGGCGACGGGTGCGTCGACCCGGCACGGGCGCTTGCGCATACGGGAACGAGCGTGCGTGCGCTGACCCACTGCGTGCTGCGTGCCGACGCGGCGCGCGACGTCGACCTCGGACTCGAGCTCGGCACCGAGACCATCACGCTGCCACCGCCGACGAACCACCTCGCCCTCCAGCCGCAGGCGCTCGCGTCGCGCAGCGACGGGATCGCGCTGGAGATCGACAGCATCACCGTCGCGATTCCGGTCGGCGTGCCCACCATCGCGGCAGTGATCCGGGTCTGGGATCGCGGCACGCCGAGCTCGCACGTCGAGCTCAACATCACGAGCGAGACGGCGCGGCTGCGCGATCTCGAGTGGCTGTCGCCCGGCGTCGCGAGCGTCGAGCTCGTGGTCCCGACCTACACGCCCGTCGTGGACCTCACGGTGAGCATTCCGGGCGGGGTGAAGCAGGCGTCGATCCTCGTCGATCCGGGGCCTCCGATCGAGCTCGCCATCACCGCGCCGGTGCACGTGCTGCCCTGGCAGCCCTTCACGATCACGCCGCGGGTCACCACCACGAGCGGAGGCAGCGTTGCCGCCGACCGCGTCTCCGTGGTCCCCCTCGACGCGTGCGCCCCCGTCGAGCCGCAGCGCTTCACCTGCCGTGATGCCGGCGCCGCGCGGTTTGTCGTGCGCGTCCGGCACGGCGAGGTGATGGTCCCGATCGAGATCGTCACCGTCGACGTCGAGAGGGCACCGCTCGTGGCACCGCCCCCACCTCCACCACCTCCGCCGTCGGCTCTCTGGTGGTCGGCGACGGCGCGCGCCACCCGGGACCAGCTCGGGATCGGCGGCGGCGTCGCGGCCACCGTCGGCTTGGATCTGGGCCGGATCTCCGCCACCGCGGCGGTCAGCTGGATCGGGCACAGCGATCGTCTCGCGGGGCTCGATCCGGTCACGTCGCACATGCAACTCACGGTGCACGAGGTCGGGGCGATCGCCTCGATCGCGACGAGCCGGGCTGGATTCTCGGCGCGGATCGGCGCCGGGCCGGTGCTCGCCATCGAGACCGCGACGATCGACGCGCAGGAGGACCGGTCGCTCGCGCTCGAGGCGGCCGCGCAGCTCGCGGTCGCGTGGCGGTTCAGCTCCGGGCGTCAGTTCTTCGAGCTCGAGCTCGGCGCCCAGGCGCATGCCGATGTGGTGAGCGAGCGATGGGTGTGCCCTGCACTCGCCGTCTTCGCGGGGGTGACCGTTGGCCGTCGCTAGCGCCACCCGCCTCGCGCTTCTAGGTGCGCTCGCCGTGCTCGGCGCGTGCGAGAGCGCCCCGGCGGACGTTGCCCCCCCGGCCCCCACACCAGCCCCCGGGGTGCGCGTGTCGCCGCCGATCGCGCGCCTCGTCCGCGTCGACGGCGATGTCCGCGTCAAGCGCGCGGGCTCCACGCAGTGGATCCCCGTCGACCGAGGCGCCGAGCTCGGTGCGGAGGACAGCGTCCAGGCGATGGACAGCGGCTCCGCCGAGATCGTGATGCTGGCGTCGGGCGCGACGGTCAGGCTCCGTCCAGCCACGACGCTCCAGGTTCCTCGACCCGCGAGTGATCCGCTGCGGGTGACCGGTCGGATGGTGGTCCGCGTGAGCGCGACGACCGATCCCGCGGAGCTCCGGCTGCGCTTGCCACCGGGCGTGCTCGTGTTGCGCGCCGAGCCACAGCGCCAGCCCGTCGTGGAAGCGACCGTCGATGTTTCGGAGCTGCGCTCGGCCGTGGAGATGGTCGAGGGCACCGCCACCGTGACCCCCGCTGCGGGCACCGCGATCCCGCTCGGCCGTGGCGAGTGGGCTCGGTTCCGCGCCGACGGTTCCCTCGAGCAAGCCGGCGTGGCGGGACCTGTCGCGACACTGGTGACCCCGCTCGACGACGAGACCGTACGGACCGCGGGTCTCGTGGATCTCCGCTGGGAGGCGCTCGACGGGACGGACGGCTACTCGATCGAGATCACGAGCCAGGGCGCGAGCCATCGCCTCGAGAGCCGGCAGCCCTCGATCAAGACGCGGTTCACGACGGGCGACTACCGATGGACGGTCCAGGGACGCCACGCAGGTGTGGCGTGGCCGGCCGCGGCGCCGCGCGTGCTTCACGTGGAGGTCGACGATCGGCCACCTGCGCTCGTGGTCACCGAACCGCCCGATCACGCGACGGTGACAGGACCGCGCGTGCAGTTCGCGGGGAAGAGCGAGCCGGCGGCGATCATCGAGATCGGCACGCAGCGCGGCAAGGCGGACGGGAGCGGGCGGTTCTCGATCGACGTGCGGATCGCGCGAGGCCTCAGCAACCTGGTGATCCGGGCGCGAGACGACCTGGGTAACGAGCGGCGCCTGTCGAGGAGCATCGTGTGGGAGTGATCCGTCGCGCCTGGCGATCGATCAACTCGATCGGTGTTCGGGTCATGCTCGCCGTGATCGTCGCGGGCATCGTCACCGCACTGCTCGCGGTGGTGTTCGTCACGCGCGCGATGTACTCCAGCGCCGAGAGCGGGCTCGTCGACAACGCCATCTCGACGGGACAGCGGGTCCACGCCGCGACGGTGGCCCGCCTCGAGGTCGTCGATGTCGAGCTCCGCGCCGCCGCTCGCCTGTTCGAGGCCGGTCGCGCGGTGGCGATCACCCAGATCCTGTCGCCGTTCGTGGCCGCCGTGCGCGTCGCCCGGGACGGCGAGGTGATCGACGTGATCCCGAACCCGTTGGCACGCCAGGCGCTCGATCGGCCGGCGCCGGCCCGCCACCAGCTCGTCGATGGCTTCCTGGTCGTTTCGAGCAACGACAACGGGATCTCCACCATCGCCGTCGTCGAGATCGCCGATCTGGCGACCGAGACCGAGATGAGCCGCACCTGGATCGGGGCGCCAGCGCCCACCAGCGAAGCTCCGACGCTGCCGGGGCTGACGGTTCGTCGCGACGGGGATCACGCGATCGTGGCCGCGCCCGTGGACGATGCGATCGTCGTGTATCACGAGGCAGCACTCGCGCCGGCGAAGGCCACGGTCGATCGCGCGGTGCACCACGCCGTGGCGTACGCGGCCGTTGTCTCGCTCGCGCTGCTGTTCGGGATCGCGTGGGCACTCGCGCGCGGAGTGACCCGGCCGGTGCGTCGGCTCGCGGAGTCGGTCCGCCGCACGGACGCACCGGTCCTCCACGGCGGGCTCCCCGACAACGAGATCGGCGAGCTCGGTCGAGCGATCGCGCAGCTGCGCGAGAACCTGGCTCGCGACGCTGGGCTGTTGCACGCCAGCGCGCAGTTTGCTCAGGCGCTGGTGCACGTCAAGGAGCCCGACGCGGTCCTCGCGATGCTCCAGCACGTCCTCGACAGGATCCATCCGGGGGCCGGCTGGCGCGTCCTCTCGATGGACGATCTGGAGGCGGGCGCGGCCGCGGAGCTCGGGTTCGACGTCGACGCCCTGATCTCCTCTACCGGCGTGATCGCGACGGCGCCGCCGCGGACGCTCGTCCCACTGGTGGCCGATGGTACCGCCTATGGCGTGATCGTCGGATCGAGCGATGCGTCCGAAGTGGACCTCCGGCATGTCGAGGCTCTCGGCCAGACCGTCGTCACGGCGATCCGCGGCCTCGGCCTCGCGGAGCTCGCCACGATCAACGAGAAGCTCGCCGTGATCGGGCGCCTGTCCGCCAGCATCGCCCACGAGATGAACAATCCGCTGCTCTACGTACTCGCCAACCTGTCGATGCTGGAGGACGAGCTCACCGGCGAGCCGCTCGCGATGGCGACCGATGCGCGGGTCGGCGTCGAGCGGTTGACGGCGATCGTGAAGGACCTCTCGCGCATGTCGCGACGGGGTTCGGAGGTTCCGTCCCGGGTCGACCTCGTCGAGCTCGCACGCGAGCAGGTGCAGGTCGCATGTGCGCGAGCGCGGCGCGTCGAGATCGTGCTGGTCGCCGATGAGCCGGTATTCGCGTCCTGCGCGAGCGGGCCGATCGGTCAGGCGGTGTTGAACCTGATCGTCAACGCGATCGATGCGGTTCGCGCACGACCGTCGCCGCGCGTGGTGGTCACGGTCGCGGGCGGGAGCGCGGCCACGATCACGGTCAGTGATAACGGCGAGGGCATTCCCGCGGCGAGCCAGCGCAAGCTGTTCGATGCGTTCTTCACCACCAAGGGCGAGCACGGCACCGGCCTCGGCCTTCATCTGTCGCGCGCGTTCGCGCGGTCCCACGGTGGAGACCTGGCGCTGGTGGCGACCGGCCCCGACGGCACGACCTTCGAGCTCTCGATTCCGAAGGAGGTGTCGGCGGTGGTGGAGGTCGCGGTGGCGGCGCCACTGGCGCGCGCACGGGTCCTCGTGCTCGACGACGAACCGTTGATCGTCCGGACCCTCGAGCGCCAGCTCGCCAGCCTCGCCGATGTCGTGGGGACCACCGATCCTGCCGTCGCGCTGGAGGCCGCGGCCACGCAACAGTTCTCGCTCGTGCTGTGCGACTGGAACATGCCGCGGATGAGCGGCGCCGAGTTCCTCGCGCAGCTCCGGCGATCACATCCGCACAACGCCACACGGTTCGTGGTCATGACCGGCGGGCTACTGCCCGTCGTGGACGGCGTGACCGTGGTCGCCAAGCCGCTTCCCGGTGATGCCGTGCGAAGGCTCCTCGATGCGTGACGTCGTCCTCGCGCTCGCCGCGCTCGCGCTCGTCGGCTGTCGACAGCCCGACGTGCCCACGCTGTCGCCCGCGACGGTGACCGAAGGCGAGGTCGTGGCGACCGCGCTCGCGATCACGGGGCAGGCGCCCGAGGCGTTCCTCGTCGCAGCGAACGATCACCTGATGCTCGCTTCCGACTACGTCGCCACGATCGGCGACGCGGCGACAACAGTCGTCGCTGCCGATGGCCACGGTGTGACCGTTCGTCTCGACCACGAGCTCCCTCCGGGGCGCTACCCTCTCGAGCTGACGGCGCGCGGCGACCACTGGCTCGTCGACGACGCGCTCGAGGTCGTGCCTGTCGATGCGGTCCTGGTCGACGCGCCGCTCGGCGCGATGGGGTGTGACCCGGCGGACAGCTCGCTCGTGGCGTGTTACCCGTTCGAGAACGACGCTAGCGACCGTTCGCTCCACCACCTCGACGGGCTGGCCAGCGGAGGAATCGCGTATTCGGCCGGCACGAGCGGCAGCGCCATCGTGCTGAGCGCGGGTCAGGTCGATGTCCCGGATGCACCTGTCATGAACGTCACCCAGGTGACCATGGAGGCGTGGGTCCGGCCGGCGGCGCTTCCGGTCGGTTCGAAGCGCGCCGCGATCGTGGATAGCGACCTCCGGTTCGGGATGTTCGTGCGCCCGGGCGGCGATCTAAGCTGCGCGACCTCCGTCGCCGTGACCGCCGCTGCGGGGATCTCTGTCGGAGCGTGGACACACGTCGCATGCACGTACGACGGCGCTGAGCTCCGCATGTTCGTGAACGGCGTCCAGGTCACGGCGGCGGCAGGTGGTGGACCGATCGGCATTGGAACGAAAGGGATGACGATCGGTGCCAACAACCCGGGCACCGCAGCGGATCCGTTCACGGGATCGCTCGACGACGTTCGCATCTACTCGGTCGCGCGAACACCACTGGAGGTGTGCGGAGACGCGCAGCGCGCGAGCTGTCCCTGACAATCGAGGGTCTCGGGGTGGTCGGAGTGACCGGGGCACGATAAGCAACAGCATGGCCGATGACCGCGACGTGATCTCCGCCGCCGCCCGCGCTCTCGTGGATCGCGCGCTCGCCGCCGCGCGCACGCTGACGAGGAACGGCGACGCGATCGACGACTATCAGGTCGTGGTCGAGCGCGTCGCGTACGCCGCCACCGAGGCGAGGGTGATCGAGGAGCTCGCGCGCGTTCCCGCGTCCCTCGCGGCTCCCGCTCGGGTCGCCGCCTCCGAGCTCGCGGCGCAGATCCCGTTCCGCCTCGGCCCCGTCGCCGGCGCGCTCGGTCTCACCGCCGAGTCACTCGCGTACGATGCGCTCGCGATGTCGGCGATCGCCGCTGGGGTCGCGCCCGAAGCTGTCGAAGCGATCGGCGCCGCCGCGATCGCCGCCGAGGGCAAGATGCTGTGGCCGCTCGACGAGGTGCTCCAGGAAGTGCGCGCCAACGTGCGCGCGTTCGCCGAGCGCGAGGTGATGCCGCACGCCGAGCGCATCCACCATCACGACGAGCTGGTGCCGGAGCGGTTCATCGCCGAGATGGGCAAGCTCGGCTACTTCGGCCTCGCGATCCCCGAGAAGTACGGCGGGCACGAGCTCGGAAACCTCGCGATGATCTTGACCACGGAGGAGCTGTCGCGCGCATCGCTCGCGGCGGCGGGCTCGCTGATCACGCGGCCCGAGATCCTCGCGAAGGCGCTGCTCGCGGGTGGCACCGAGGAGCAGAAGCAGACCTGGTTGCCGCGGCTCGCCGCGGCCGAGGTCATGGCGGCGATCAGCGTGACCGAGCCGAACGTCGGCTCCGATGTCGCGAGCGTGGCGTGCCGCGCGGAGCGCGCGCCGGGCGGCTTCACGATCACGGGCCCGAAGGCGTGGTGCACGTTCGCGGGGCGCGCGGACGTGATCGCGCTGCTCGCGCGCACCGATCCGGATCTCGCGAAGGGCTCGCGCGGGCTGACGCTGTTCATCGTCGACAAGCCGCGGTTCCCCGGGCACGAGTTTGCGGTCGCGCAGCCCGGTGGCGGGACCCTGACCGGCAAGGCGGATCGCACGCCGGGCTATCGCGGCATGCACTCGTTCACGCTGTCCTTCGATAAGTGGTTCGTCCCGGATGCGCAGGTCGTCGGCGGCGAGCAGGGGATCGGGCGCGGGTTCGCATTGCAGATGGCGGGGTTCGCGGCGGGTCGGCTGCAGACCGGCGGTCGGGCCTGTGGCCTGACCCAGGCCGCGGTCGAGCACACCGCTCGGTACGTCGCGGAGCGGAAGCAGTTCGGGCGGCCGATCGGCGACTACGGCCTGACGCGCTACCACCTCGGCCGGATGGCGAGCCGGCTCGTCGCGGCTCGGGGAATCACCTATGCAGCTGCAATTGCGATGGATGGCGACGAGCGAGCCGCCGCTCCCCTCGCCGCGATGGCGAAGCTGTTCAGCTGTGACGTGGCGGTGGAGGTCACGCAGCTCGGGCAGCTGCTCCATGGTGGGTGGGGGTACGCGGAGGAGTACCCGATCAGCCGGTTCGTCGCCGACGCGCAGGTGCTGCCGATCTTCGAGGGGGTCAAGCCGATCCTGACGCTCAAGGTGGTCGGTCGTGCGCTCCTCGGGCGCTAGCGCGCGTGTGATCAGATCGTCGTCGCTACCCCATTAGCTACCCGAAGCAGACACACCGCGAAGCGGTGCGTAGGTAATTTCAAACTTCGTCGGAGCCTTATATGATGGGCCACCATGAACAAGCGCTTCGCGTGGCTAGCGGTAGCCGCGCTGACGATGACCTTTGCGACCACGAATGCCTGGGCAGGCGATCCGCTCAAGCCGTACGTGGTGCTGATCCTCGATACCTCCGGATCGATGGATGCGGCGACCGGATCGGGGCCGCCGAGCTGCGGTGGTGCCGATACCAAGATCAATCACGCGACGTGCGCGATCAACAAGATCGTCAACAGCTATGGCGACATGGTGTTCGCGCTCGCGCGGTTTCGCGAGACGCCCGGCGGCACGTTCACGAACAGCTGCACCGCAGACTGCTCGACGAACGGTGTCGACTGCGCGGCCTGTGATGAAGCCACGGGAGCCGGTTGCACGTCGACGATGTCCGCGGACAACCTGTTCCAGCTGCTGACGCCGCTCGTCGACGGCAACAACAACCTCGCAGGTGCCTGGACGGATCGCACGTGCACCACGTGTGCAGTTCCGGCAGCCGGAACCGCACCGACCACGGCGAACGAGATCTGGGGAACGGGTAGCTGGACGCCGCTCGCGGGGTCGCTCAAGGGCTCGAAGCGATACTGGGCGGGGAACGCGCTCGCGAGCGACGGCACGACGACGATCTGGCCGACGGCGACCCCCGGCTTCGATCCGATCACCGCCGATCCGACCAGGACGTCGTTTCTGCCGACCGGCTGCAACTCGTCGCCGACCTGCACCGTGAACTGCTGCACCAGCCAGTGCCGCCCGTACATCACGATCATGCTGACCGATGGCGACGAGACCTGCGCGCAGTTCAGTCCGACCACGACGAACGCTGCCGCCTCGCTCCTCCAGACCGATGTCGGTGGCCGGCGGTACCGCGTCACCACCAAGCCGATCGGCTTCGGCAAGGCGCCGGGAGATCCGGAGATCGAGGGGCTCGCGCACGCCGGCGGTGCCGCCGACGTGCCGGCGGTCAACGAGGGCTACTACGCCACCGACGAGGCCGGCCTCCAGCTCGCGATCAGCTCGATCCTCGCGGACGCGATCAAGACGGAGACCTGCAACAACCTCGACGACGATTGCGACGTGCTGGTCGACGAGGACTTCCCCGGCAAGGCGGCGAGCTGCTCGAATGGTCGCCAGGGCAAGTGCCTCGTCAACGGCGCGAACGTGTGCCGCACCGACGGCACCGGCCTCGCGTGCAACTCCGGCCAGACGGCGTGCAACGGACTGTCCGCCGGCAACGCCTGCAACGTGGTCAACGCCGCCGGCGCGACCGTCACCGGCACGTGCGCCTCGACGGCGGCGGGCCTGGTCTGCGATCCGACCGCGGCGGGCACGCCCGGCAACCCGAACAACGAGATCCCGTTCGGCTGCAACAACATCGATGACGACTGCGACGGCCTGATCGACGAGAACGTTCCCGGCTGCAGCTGCGTGCCGTTCGGCGAGCAGTGCAACGGCCTGGACGACGATTGCGACGGCACGCCCGACGACGGGGTCCCGCCGATCCCGTGCGGCACCGGCACCTGCCAGGGTACGCGCGCATGCGTGGGCGGCGCGGGTTGCAACCCGAGCGTGAGCTGCACCGGCGCGGGCTGCTGCTACGGCGCGTGCAGCGCGGCGACGCCGACCACCGAGGTGTGCGACGGCGTGGACAATAACTGTGACGGCAACGCCGACGGCTTCACGCAGGCGTGCTCGAACATGACCAACGGGTTCCCCCCGCTCGATCCGAAGAACAACCCGGGCGGCACGCACATGCCGATGTCGGGCTGCGAGGCGCTCGGCCCCGCGCTGTGCATCTGCCACCCCGGTATCCGCACGTGCCCGCTCAACGGCCCGGGCGTGTTCGGCGCGTGCTTGAACGAGCAGCAGCCGCGCACCGAGGTGTGCAACGGCCTCGACGACGATTGCGATGGGCTCGTCGACGAGACGCCGCCCGTCACGTGCACGAACAACACGCAGTGCGCGGCGACGCCGATGACGCCCACCTGCGACAACCCCTCGGGGATGCCGAACATGGGCACCTGCCAGCCGGC
>JAYVLW010000203.1:0-3241 GCA_043759315.1 Myxococcales bacterium | reverse complement strand
CTCACGGCCGTCCAGAGCCCCTTGCCACTAAGTCACCGTAGGGCAAGAGTGATTTCCGAGATTGGGCCCGGTGGTTTGCTTGACGCGGTAACAGGGGTCTCGCTACAACATTCTGAAGCAGCGCTGGGGGCCTAGGCCCGCGCGGAGGCAATGGATCGATGAGCTGGCTAAGTGAACTGTTCCAAAAGGGCGGGCCCTTCTTCATCGTCAACACGTTCTTTTTGGCGATCGTTATTGGCCTGATCGTCGAGCGTGCGATCTACTTCCTGGGGCGTGGACACCTGAACGCGAAGGCGTTCCTGGAGCAGCTCCGCAAGCTGCTCTCCGCGAACAACGTCGACCGGGCAAAGAAGCTCTGCGACGCCACGACTGCTCCGGTTGCCAGGGTGGCCAAGGCCGGTCTCAACCGCCTGCACCGCGGCGAGGCCGCCGTCGCCCAGGCGATGGAAGAGACCATGACGGACACCATCCCCGAGGTGAAGACCCGCATCGGTGCGCTGTGGTCCCTGGCGAACATCACCACCCTCGTCGGTCTTCTCGGTACGATCACCGGCCTCATCCGCACGTTCAGCGCGATCGGCGATGCGAACCCGGCGGACCGCCAGAAGAAGCTGTCGGACGGTATCTCCGAGGCCATGTACAACACCGCGTTCGGTCTCTCGATCGCGCTGATCTGCATGATCGGACACCTCCTGCTGTCTGCTGCGATGAAGAAGGTGATCTCGGATCTCGAGGCGTTCAGCCTGCGGTTCGAGAACCTCCTCGCCGAGGGAGCGTCGACGGCGGGCGCCCCCGCCGCGAGCCGCGCGCCCGGCGCGCCCACCGACGACGTGAGCGAGTCGGCCTAAGGCATCCCGATGGAGTACTCCGCACAGCGGGTACGATCGAAGACTCGCGCCGCGATCAAGCGGCGCGAGGAGAACATCGAGCAAGAGGAGATGGAGAGCGGCGAGCTCAACCTGATCCCCTACCTCGACATGGTCACGAATCTGATGTTGTTCCTGCTGGCCTCGGTGTCCGCGGGCCTCATCCTCGTGCAGATCGACACGACGCTGCCGGACAAGGCGCCGCCGTCCCCGACCAACGTGACGCAGCCGAGCACGAACCCCGACGACCAGCCGCTCAAGCTGTTCGTCTCGATCAAGCGCGACGAGATGATCCTGTGGTCGGCGAGTGGGCTCGAAGGCACGCTCGGCGCGCCGAAGGCGTCGTTCAAGCGGACCGGCAAGGACGGCGAGCTCTGCGATGGCGCGTACATGTGCGAGAGCAACGCGTGCGACGCCGCGAAGCAGCGGTGCGTGCCGAGCAAGGACGAACCTCAGCCGGTGTTCGACTACCGGGCGCTCAACAAGGCGCTGATCGAGATCGCCACCCGCCGGTACGCCGGCAAGCAGCGCAAGGGCGACACCTACCAGATCATCCTCCAGGCCGACGGTGCGGTACCCTACTCGACTGTCGTCGCGGCCATGGCCGCGATGCGCTGCCCGCTGCCGGAGCTCGGCGCCGAGGTCGTCGGCTGCTCGTTGCCGACCGAGGACGAGAATCTGAAGAAGGCCAAGGAGCCGATCTCTCCCGACGGCAAGGTCTACGACACGACCCGCGCCACCTACGACCCGAAGAAGATGGCCCTGTTCCCGGAGATCGCGTTCTCCTCGGGTTTCGAATGAGCTTCACGCAGCGCGAGGCGCGCCGGATCATCCGCAAGGCCGTCGCCCGCGTGCCCGAGGGTGAGGAGATCCGCCACCTCAACATCATGCCGATGATGGACATGATGACGATCTTGCTCGTCGCCTTCATCTTCCAGGCGGCGACCAGCGCCACCGCACTGACCGCCGGCTCGGTCTCTCTGCCGAAGACCCTGTCCAGCGACGAGCTGCCCGAGGGCGCCTCGACCCTGATCATCACCAAGACCGGCGTGGTGGTCGAAGGCAAGTCGATCGTCTCGGTGAACAACGGAGATGTCGACGCCGCCGAGAAAGAGGGCGGCGCGCAGGGCATCAAGATCCCGCGCCTGACCAACTTCCTCGCCGCGCTCCACGCGCAGGAGGACGCGCTCCACCGCCAGAAGCCCGGCTTCGACCCGAGCAAGCCGCAGGATCCACCCGAGCTGCTGATCATCGCGGACCGCACCACGCCGTATCGGTTGCTGCTCCAGGTGATGTTCTCGGCGAAGCAGAAGGAAGCCGGCTACAAGCACTTCCGCCTGATCGTCCAGAAGTCGTACCCGATCAAAGCGCCCAAGTAGCCGGCGCGACGCTTCCGGCTCGCCACGGTTGGCGGCCCGGCTATACTGGCAGCATGAGCTTCGTAGGCGAACGCCGTGCCCTCGCGTCGGCAGTCTTTGCGTTCTACTTCCTCGCGTACGGGATGCTCGTCCTCCTCGGGATGGTGCCCCAGGAGATGACGAAGGCCTTCGCCGCCATCGCCGGCGTCTACGGCCTCGCGTTCTTCTCGCTCGTCGCCGGGTACTTCTGGGCCCGCTGGTACGCGGTCGGTGTCGGCCTCTATGGCGTGATCACCGCCGCGGTCGGCATGTGGCAGATCGGCGCCGAGCCGATCCTCGTCTTTGTCGGCGGCACCCACCTCGCCGCCACGGTCTTCCTGTGGGGCAACGCGATGAGCGGTCCGTACGATGGCCAGACCGCGTGGCGCGAGAAGCTCCACATGGACGAGAACGCCGTGCAGCGGCTCGGCCGCTCGGTGATCCGCGCGGGCGTGTCGCTGCCGTTCGTCCTCCTCTATGCGCTGATGCCGAAGCCGGAGACGGCGTCGATGGTCCTCTCCGTGGTGGCCCTGGTGCTCGCCGGCGTCGGGTTCCGCGCCGTGGTCCAGCTCCGCACGTGGGGTGTGCTCGCGATGGGCGCCGCCGGTGCCCTCATGGTCACCCTTGCGACCACGGATCTCTACATGGGCGCCAGCGCCGGGTACGCCCTGCGCCCTGCCCTCGGCGGGCTCCTGCTGATCGCGGCGGCCATCCCGTTCTTCGCGCCGATGGCGCGCTGGGTCGCCGGCACCGGCGGCTCGGTCACCCCCACGCGTTGATTCGCTCGGCCCATCGCGCTACCGTCGGGGTATGGGTAGTGGAAGCCTTGGTGTGCGCGTGCTCGCGTGCGCCATTCTCGCGACGAGTGCGTTGACCGGTTGTCAGGCGCTCTATGGCGGCAAGCCCGAGAAGCTCCGAAATCCGGAGAAGAAGAAGAAGCCGCCCGAGCCTCCGGAGCAGGAGCTCAAGATCGCCTAC
>JAYVLW010000202.1:0-10908 GCA_043759315.1 Myxococcales bacterium | reverse complement strand
CGGCGGGCTCGGGCGCATCGGGCGCCGCATACAGCACCTCCTCGTTCTCCTCGAAGATCGCGTCGACCACCTCCTGCGGCTCGTCGGGGGTCGGCGACGCATCGTCGTCTCCCTCGGACGAGGGCTCCGCGGCGGTGATCTCCATCCACGTCACGCCGTCGATGCCGGTCTCGACCTTGACACACCAGATCTGCTCGATGCCGAACGTGGCCGCGGCGGCCAGGAACGCCGCACGCTGGGACTCGAGCTCGTCGGGCGCGGGCGGCATCCACGGGGCTGCGAGCCACTGCCGCGCGATCTGCTCCTCGGGCTCCGCGCCATCATCCGTGTCATGGCGCTCGGTCTCCGTCACGCCGGCGGTCGAGAGCGCCGCCCACAACGCCTCCTGGGCGGCCGGATCCAGAGGAGCCTTGCTCCTCGCGATCACGATCCCGCGCGCCAGGTCGCTGCGCCGCGGCTCGAGCCCGGTTAGCTCCACTGGCTTCAGCGTACCTGATCAACACTCGATGATGTTGACGGCGAGACCACCGCGCGCGGTCTCCTTGTACTTGCTGCTCATGTCCGCGCCCGTGCGCCACATCGTCTTGATCACCTTGTCGAGCGAGACCTTGTGCGTCCCATCGCCCTGCAGCGCGATCCGCGCCGCGTTGATCGCCTTCACCGCGCCCATGGCGTTGCGCTCGATGCACGGCACCTGGACGAGGCCACCGATCGGATCGCAGGTGAGCCCCAGGTTGTGCTCCATGCCGATCTCCGCCGCGTTCTCGACCTGCGCCGGCGTGCCGCCCATGACCTCGGCGAGCGCGCCGGCGGCCATCGAGCACGCCACACCGACCTCCCCCTGACAGCCGACCTCGGCGCCGCTGATCGAAGCGTTCTTCTTGTACAGCGCCCCGATCGCCGCCGCGGTCAGCAAGAACCGGATCGTGCCTTCGTCGTCGGCGTTCGGGAGGAAGCGACGGTAGTACATGATCACCGCCGGGATGATGCCCGCCGCGCCGTTCGTGGGAGCGGTGACCACCCGACCTCCGGCGGCGTTCTCCTCGTTGACCGCGAGCGCGAACAGGTTGACCCAGTCGAGGATCCCGAGCGGATCGCTGGCGCCGGCTGGATCGCTCTTCATCTTGCGGTACTGCGCCGCGGCGCGCCGCTTCACCTTGAGGCCGCCCGGGAGGATGCCCTCGCGTTCGTAGCCGCGCTTGATGCACGCGTCCATCGCACCCCAGATCTCCACGACCCCCGCGCGGATCGCCGCCTCGGGGAGGTGCGCCTTCTCGTTCTCGAGCATCAGCGACGAGAAGCTCATCCCGTGCTCGCTCGCGAGGCGGAGCAGCTCGTCCGCGGAGTTGAACGGATACGGCACGTCGACCTGCTCGGCCGGCGTGCTGCCATCCGCGGGGGCGCCTGTGTGATCGACGACGAATCCCCCACCGACCGAGTAGTACTCGCGCGCGACGATCACCGCGCCGGTTGCATCGCGCGCCGTGAACCGCATGCCGTTCGCGTGCAGCGGGAGCTTGTCGCGCCGGTGAAAGATCAGCGCTTCGGCCGGATCGAGATCGACCTCGTGCTTGCCGAGCAGCTTGATCCGACGCGTCTCGGTGACCGCCGCGATCCGCTTGGCGATGCCGTCGACATCGACGGTCTTGGGCTCTTCGCCTTCGAGGCCGAGCACCACGGCCTTGTCACTGCCGTGACCCTTTCCGGTGAAGCCGAGGCTGCCGAACAGCTCGATCTTGACGCCGGCGGTCTGCGCGAGCTGACCATCGGCTTCGAGCCGCTCGGCGAATCGCTTCGCTGCGCGCATCGGTCCGACCGTGTGCGAGCTCGAAGGCCCGATGCCGATCTTGAAGATGTCGAAGACGCTGATGTGCACTCGTCGTCGAGTGTACCCCCTTAGAAGAGGATGCGCGTCTTGATGCTGGTCTCGAGCGCGCCCACCGCGCGCTTCACGTCCTGCGAGACGTCCTGATCGAGGTCCATGATCAGGTAGCCGATGTCGGCATCCGTCGAGAGCACCTGCGCTCGGATGTTAGCGCCCCAGTCCGAGACGATCTTGTTGATGTCACGGAGGACGCCCGGGACGTTCTTGTGGACGTTGAGGATGCGGTGCGCGCCCCTGTGGAGCGGGATCTCGATCTGCGGGAAGTTGACCGCGCCGGTCGTGGCGCCGGTGTTGATGTACTTGATGAGAGACGCCGACACCTCGCGTCCGATTGCCTCCTGCGCTTCCTCGGTGGAACCGCCGATGTGAGGCGTCAGGATCACGTTCTCCAGGTTGCGCAGCGGCGACGCGAAGCCATCGCTGTTGGCCTCGGGCTCGTCGGGATAGACATCCACCGCAGCGCCGCCGACGTGGCCGCTCTTGATCGCGGCAGCGAGCGGTTCGATCTCCACCACCGTGCCGCGGCTCGCGTTGAGCAAGCAGGCACCGGGCTTCATCCTCGCGAGCTCGGCCGCGCCGATCATGTTCTTCGTCTGCGGCGTCTCGGGCACGTGCAGCGTGACAAAGTCCGACACCGCGAGGAGCTCGTCGAGCGTGACCACCGTGCGGTTGTTCCCCATCGGCAGCTTCGCCATGATGTCGAAGAACACGACGCGCATGCCGAAGGCTTCGGCGAGCACACCGACCTGGGTACCGATATGGCCATAGCCGACGATCCCGAGCGTCTTGCCCCGGATCTCGTGGCTACCAACGGCGACCTTGTTCCAGCGGCCCTCGTGGACCTCGCGGGACCGGTCGCCGAGCCTGCGCGACAACATCACGACCTCGGCGATGATCAGCTCCGCGACGGAGCGCGTGTTCGAGAACGGCGCGTTGAAGACCGGCACGCCACGCTGGTTCGCCTTGAGCGTGGCGATCTGATTCGTGCCGATGCAGAAGGCACCCACGCTCAGCAGGCGCCGACCTGCATCGAGCACCGCCTGCGTGACCTGGGTCTTCGAGCGGATCCCGAGGATGTGCGCATCCGCGACGCGAGCGACGAGCTCCGCTTCGGGTAGCGCGCCCTTCACGATCTCGACCTGGAACCCCTCCGCCTTGAACGCCTCGGATGCGACCGGGTGGACGTTCTCGAGCAGGAGGATCTTGATCTCGGCCTTGGGAAACGACGTGACCTGACTCATAGCCCCTCGACGGCAAACGTATCGCACGCTTCGAGCTTCCCCACGTCGAAGCCCCGCCGGAACCACTTCATGCGCTGCGCGGAGGTGCCGTGCGTGAACGTCTCGGGGTTCACATCGACACCGCCCTCCTTCTGCAACCGATCGTCACCGATCGCGCTCGCCGCGTTGAGCGCCTCCTCGAGATCGCCGACCTCGAGCAGCTTCTTGCCCGCCGCCGCGTGGCCCCAGACCCCGGCGAAGCAATCCGCCTGTAGCTCGATCCGCACCGACTTCTGGTTGCGCGTCTCGCCGCGGTGCAACCGCGCGCCCTTGGTCTCCAGACCCAGGATGTTCTGCAGGTGGTGCCCGATCTCGTGGGCGAGCACGTACGCCTGCGCGAAGTCACCGGGCGCGCCGAACCGCTGGCGGAGATCCTTGTAGAAGGACAGGTCGATGTACGCGTGCGAGTCGCCCGGGCAGTAGAACGGTCCGATCGCCGCCGACGAGCGCCCGCACGCCGTCTCCACCGCCTGCTCGAACACGATCAGCTTCGCGCGCGTATAGCTCTTACCGTCGGCCCGGAACTCGGTGTCGAAGGTGTCCTGGATGTCCTTCATCACGAACTTGATGAAGTCGTAGAGCTCGGCATCCGGATCGGGACCCTGCTTCGGCTGCGGCTGCTCCGATTGCGTCGATGAGGTCGTGCTGGAGGTGCTGCTCGTGCCGCCGCCAAACAGACCGCTGATGTCCACGCCGAACAGCCTCGCGACCACGAACACCACGAGCGCGGCGCCCACGCCCCCGCCCGCGAGTGCCGCGCCGGAGGGCCGTTTTCCACGTGCATCGACGACGTCGTCGTTCTGAGTTCCTCGCGTCCACTTCACGCGGCAAGGGTACTACAGTGCGGCGCATGGCAAAGGCGAAGGCCGCAGCACCGAAGAAGGCTTCCACCCCCCGCAAGAAGAAGTCGAAGGCCGAGGCCGGCTCGGTCGGTCTGACGGCGGAGGAAGTCGCATCGGGGACGCCGTCGAGCGAGATCAAGGCGCTCGGGAAGCTCGTCGAGGACGCGGGCGGGCACGTGCTGTCCGCCTATCGCGAGCCGCTCGGCGGTCACTGGGTCGCACTCGCCGCACTGCCGCTGGACAAGGTGAAGCCCACGCCGTATCAGCGAGAGCTCTCGAAGGCGCATGCGGATCGCCTCGCGGCGGTGATCCCGAAGGTCGGCCGGTTCCTCGATCCGGTGATCGCGGTTCCGGATGGCGACGGCTTCATCTCGCCAAATGGAATGCACCGCCTGGCCGCGCTGACCACGCTCGGCGCGAGGACCGTGATCGCCCTCGTGATGCCGGAGCCAGAGATCGCTTTCCGCATCCTCGCGCTCAACACCGAGAAAGCGCACAACCTGAAGGACAAGGCGATCGAGGTCATCCGCATGGCGCGCGCGATCTCGGCGGATCCGAAGCGCTCGGGGCAGAGCGAGACCGATGTCGCGTTCGAGCTCGAGCAGGCGTCGCTCGTGACGATCGGCATCTGCTACGAGACCAACCCGCGGTTCTCGGGCGGCGCCTACAACTCGGTCGTCTCGAAGTGCGAGACGTGGTCGACCGATCCGATGAAGAAGAGCCTCGTGCTCCGCGAGGCGCACGCCGCCAAGCTGCTCGAGCTCGACGAGGCGGTCAGCGCCGCCGTCGTGCGCCTCAAGGAGTCCGGCTGGAACAGTGGCTACCTGAAGCCGATCGTCGTCGCGCGCGTCAACCCACTCCGGTTCGTCAAGCCCGGCAAGGAGAACGCGGCGCCTGACTTCGACAAGACCATCGACAAGATGATCGACGGCGCGAAGAAGTTCGATGCATCGAAGGTCCGCGCGGAGGATGTCGCGATCGCGGCCTCGGTCGGCGGCGGCGACGAGTAGTCCGTTACTGGCCGAAGAAGTAGTAGTGGATGCCGGCGATGCCGTTCGCCTGGGCGCCGAACTGGACGCCGCTGTCATCGAGTGCGCGGATCACCAGGCCACCCGTGAAGCTGAGCGCCACGTTCGACGCGATGAACGCACGGATCTGGAACCCCGGCTCGAGGTAGAGGTTCGTGTTGCGGGTGCCGTCGCCGATGCCGCCCGTGGGAGGAATGCCGTCGGAGAGCAGCCCGACGCTGCCGCCGACCGAGAAGTCCGACATCGCCGTGCTGGCCACATGATAGTAGAACCGCGCGCCGATCGTGAAGTCGGTGTTGTCCGCGCCGTCGGGATCGTTGAGGCCGAGGAACGCGCCGACGTGAAACTTGCCGCCGTCGTAGTTGAACGAAGCTCCGCCGATCCCGTTCAGCTGGTACTCACCGCCGACACCGATCGAGCCATCCGATCCGCCGGCGCTCGCGACTCCGGTGGCGGCCATCAGGAAAACGAGAGCAAGCTTGAGGGTCTTCGTCATGCGCGCGACTCTCCCCCCGTTCTGGGCCCAGTGCAAGTAGGCTTCCCTCGTGGTCTCACCGGAGCTTGTCCTCACGGATCTCGATGCGCGGCACTGGAAGAACTGGTGGCGCCTGCTGACGCCGCCACGCGTGATCGACAGGCCGCGCTGGGCGCTCGCGATCCTCGACGCGGGTCGCGTGATCAAGCTGGTGATCGCCGGCGAAGCCGCGCGTGGCTCGGTCGATCCGGCGAGCGCGCCGCTGCCGTCGTTGACCGCGAAGGGGCTCGAGGCGTGGGCGAAGACCCTCGGCGTCGGCGCGGTGATCGCGATCGAGCGCAACGTGATCGCCGCGCTGTCCGCGGAGATCGAGGCGGCGCTCCGGCTCGATCAAGACCTCGTCGCGCAAGGCCTCGTCGCGCTGCGTGCGCTGAAGAAGCATGCGGGCGCCGGCGTGTGGACCGAGCCGCCGCTGCTCGAGCTGCTGCCCGCGCCCTCGTTCGATCCGATCCAGCGCACGTTCGATCTGCTGATCCCGGATCGCTCGGCGCTGCTCGCGTATGTGATCGAGGACGATCGCTCGCGCATTCACTCGTCGATCATCGCGGTCAAGGAACATGGCGATCTCGTGCGCGCCGCAACGCACCGTGCGATCGCAGATCTCGTTCCCGAGGGGGCGTTCGCGCGGGACTGGGTCAAGGGACACAAGCGCGTCCTCGATGCGGTGGAGGAGCGGTTCGCGAAGCCCAGCCTCGCGCTGTTCCTCGAGCGCTCGACGCTGCTGGGCATCGTCACCGGTCCGAGCGATCAGCTCGCCCGTGAGCTCAACGCGAAGCGCGTGGTCATCGACCCCGCGCCTGCGTGGCTGCTCGGGTTGCTCGGTGGGGCCGCCGTGGCCGCGATGGCCGGGCGCGCGGCCTCCGCCATGGCGCGCATGCTTCCGCAGGCCACGCGAGATCGCGCGTCCGCGCTCGCGGGCCGCGCACGTGAGGTGATGATGGAATCCGGCGCCCATCCGTTCGCCCTGCTCGGCTTCGATCCGATCGAGCTCTGGGCGCAGCTCAAGCACCACTACCGCGCGTAGGCATCCGCGATCACAGTCGCGTGAGCGTGATGCCGTCCGAGCTGTAGCGATCGCTGCAGCGCACGCACGTGCGATCGCTCCCGAGGGTCTCACCGCAGCGACACGCCCAGCCGATCCGTGACGCGGGGCTGCCGGTGACGATCGCGTGCGCACCGATGTCCTGCGTGACCACGGCCCCGGCGCCGACCATCGCGTAGTCGCCGATCGTCACGCCGCACAGGATGGTCGCGTTCGCGCCGATGGAAGCTCCTCGTCCCACCCACGTGGTGGCGAACTCCTCCTTGCGCGAGACGTGGGCGCGCGGGTGCTTCACGTTCGTGAACACGCACGACGGGCCGAGAAACACGTCATCGCCGAGCGCCACGCCGTCGTAGACCGAGACGTTGTTCTGGATCCGGCAGCCGTTGCCGATCGTGACGTTGCCGATGTAACAGCCCTGCCCGATCGAGCCGTTCTTGCCGATCCGCGCGCCCTGCATGACGTGGACCCATTGCCAGATCCGGGTGCTCGCCCCGATCCGCGCACCTTCCTCGATGATCGCGGTGGGGTGGATCCACTGGTCCGGACGCTGCATCGTGAGTAGGATGCTCGTGTCGTGCCCAAGCGTCCACCTCGGGTCGCCCGTGAGTTGCCGGTCCCGCGCGATCTGCGCGGCGCTGGTCCCACCCGCGCCCACGCCGGCCACGGCGGGGAGCTGTGGCACGCCGATGTCCTCGCGCTCCTCGGCGCGCTGAAGACCGGCTCCGTCGACCTGGTCGTCACCGATCCTCCGTACGCGATCGCGAAGGCCGAGTGGGACGAGTTCGAATCGATCGAGGCCTACGTCGAATGGTGCGATGGGTGGCTCGCGGAGATCGAGCGCGTCCTGGCGCCACATGGCTCCGCTTACGTCTGCGGGTTCTCGGAGATCCTCGCCGACGTCAAGGTACGCAGTGCACGGCGGTTCGCGAGCTGCCGCTGGCTGATCTGGTCGTATCGGAACAAGGCGAACCTCGGGAAGGACTGGGGGCGCTCGCACGAATCGATCCTCCACCTCCGCAAGGACGCGGCCCGGATCGATGTCGATGCGGTGCGCATCCCGTACAACGGCCACACCACGAAGTACCCCGCTCGCGCGCAGGCGGTGTCGTCCCAGTACGACCGCGGTGCAAAGACAAAGCTGCGCGACAAGTGGGAGCCGAACCCGCTCGGTGCGAAGCCGCGCGACGTGATCGAGATCCCGGTGATCTGCAACGGCATGGCGGAGAAGACACCGCACGCCACGCAGAAGCCGGAGGCGCTGATCGAGAAGCTCGTGCTCGCATCGAGCAAGCCGGGCCAGCTCGTCGTCGATCCGTTCGTCGGATCGGGCACCACCGCGGTGGTCGCCGCGCGCCTCGAGCGTCGCTGGCTCGCGGGCGACGCGGACGCTCGCTACGTCGGTCTCACGCGCGAACGCCTCACGCGAGCTCCCGCGCGGTAGGGGCAGCTTCCCCCTGGCTGCGCGCGGTCGAGCAGGCAGGTCACAGCTTCGGGGTGAGTCCCATCTCCTTGAGCAGGTGGTCACCACCGTCGAGCAGGTCCATCATCCAGATCATGTAGCGCGCGTCGACGTGGACCGTGCGCGTGCGCGCGCTATCGAACAGCACGTCGGACGACACGCCGTCGAGGGTCCCGTCGAACGCGAGCCCGACGAGCTCGCCCTTGTCGTTCAGCGTGGCCGAGCCGGAGTTGCCGTTGGTGATGTCGAGGTCGCTGAGGAAGTCGACTGGCAGCTCCCCGCCCAGCGTCGGATCGCCGTACGGGCCGAACCGCTTCGCCTTGATCGCCTCGAGCTCGGCCTTCGGCGCGTCGAACGGGTTCTTGCCGGTGTCCTTGGTGAGGAGCTGCGACGCGGTGGTGAACGGCACGTCCGCCGGATCCCGCGAGTCAGGCTTGAACGACTTCACGGTGCCATACGTGATGCGCACGGTGCCGTTCGCGTCGGGCGCGAGACGGCCCCCGAGCACCTGCTTCATCGCGTCGACGTACATCGGCGTCACGAGGAGTAGGTCCCCGGCGCGCGTATCCGACTTCTTCTCCTCGGCCTTCACGATCGGAAACACGCGGCGGGCGGCCTGGATGAACGGATCCTTCGATGCCTTGAGCTGCGCGAGCGTTCCCTTCTGCAGGAGCTCGAGGCGCGTGGCCTCGTCTTCGAGAGTGGTGGCGCCGTACCACGCGTCGAGCGTCTTCTCGATCAGTGCATCGTCGATCTTCACACCCTTCTTGACGCCGAGCAGCTGCGCGAGCCACGGGCGGTCCTTCTCGTCGAGCATCAGCGCGCGGGTGAGCGCGAGCTTCGCGCCGGCGCGATCGAGCACCCGGTCGTAGCCCTTCTTCATCTGCTTCTGTCCCGCGAGGGCGCGCTGCATGTCGCGCGCCTGGTAGCCAGGCTTGCGCTCGGCGTCCGGCTTCGCTCGCTCGTCGGCCCAGCGGGTGAACGAGAGCGCCGCGCCGAGGAGCCGCGAGCTGCCGAAGGCCGAGCCGCGATCGAAATCGATCCGAGCCGTGCGATTCGCATCGGTGATCAGCTTCTCCATCTTTTCGATCGCTTGCTGGTAGGCCTCGTTACCTTCCTGCGCGGCCCACTCGTGGACCTGCTTGTCGAGATCGTCCTTGCGCCGCATCAGCTCGCCCTCGGTCATGCCCTTCAGCAGACCCTGATACTTCTCGAGGAAGTTCTGGACGCCCTGCTTCATCACACCGGCCTTGATGCCGGTCTCGCCGGCGTCGGCCAGATGAGCCTCGGCGATCGCGTACCGCTGCTTCGAGTACTCGATGAAGTACGGGTAGTACCACTCGACGTCGTGGTGGATCTCGAGCCCGGTGGCGGTGCGGCTCGTGGAGCCGGGATAGCCGACGACCATCACGAAGTCGCCGGCCTTCAATCCGGCCGTCGAGACCTGCAGGTGGTGCTTGGGCTGGTACGGGACATTGTCGGGCGAGAAGTCGGCGGGCTTGCCATCCTTGCCGACGTACGCGCGATAGAACGAGAAGTCGCCGGTGTGGCGCGGCCACGCCCAGTTATCGATCTCGCCGCCGTAGTTGCCGACCGATCGCGCCGGCGCGTACACGAGGCGAACATCGCGGATCTCGAGATTCTCGATCATCAGGTACTGGCCACTGCGGAAGAAGCCGCGGACGTCGCAGCGGATCCCAGCGCGGTCCTTCTCGCACGCGGACTGCAGCGCCTTCATGCGCTTCTCCTGCTCGTCCTTGCGCTTGCTCGGATCCTTCACGGCCTCGAGGCCGTCGCGCATCTCCTTCGTCACGTCGGTGTACGCCTGCACCACAAACACGCGCTGCGCAGGTCCGGCCGAGCGCTCCTCGGCACGGGTCTTTGCGAGGAACCCGTTCTCGACGAAGTTCTCCTTCTCGCTCGAGTTGAACTGCAGCGCCCCCTGGACGCAGTGGTGATTCGTGACGACGAGGCCGTCCGGCGACACGAACGACGCCGAACAGCCCCCGACCGAGACGATGCCGGCGATCGGCGCGGCGAGCGGATTGGCGAGCGCGAGCGCGTCCAGCTTGACGCCCATGTTCTTGAACGTCTCGACGTGGCCTGGCAGCGCCATCTGCTGCGGCTGCCACATGCCGCCCGGGTTCGCGTACGCGAGCCGGAACGGCAGCGCGGGATCGGGCGGCGTGACGGGCGTGACCGGTGCGACGACGCGGTCGCGGGGCTCGGCGTGGGTGTCTCCGAGCACGGTGTTGTTCGGGGGCGTTCCCTTGCCGCCGCACGCGGCGACGAGAAGTCCGCAGAGAATGACGTTCCGCTTCATGTCCGGCGGAATAGCAGAGATCCCACGCAAGGGTGGCGACTTCCTGCTCCGTCACCTCATGACATCACGCGCGGTGCGGGGTTCACACGCTCGAGCCCGAGCCCGAGCCCGCGCCCAAGCCCGATCTTGGGACGCAACCTTGCTGCTGCGGTGCCGATACGCGGCGAATGAACGAGTTCGAACACGAGCGTCTGGACGTCTATAAGGCCGCGATTGAATTGCTTGTTCTTGCGGACCAGATCGCATCAACGTTGCCTCGCGGACGCGGGTACCTTGCGGATCAGCTGCGCCGCGAGCTCGATCTCGTTCAACATCGCGCAAGGGGCCGGCGAATTCGCCAGCGATGAGAAGCTCGGTTCTATCGAATGGCCCGGCGTTCGGCGACCGAGTCCGCAGCGATCCTCGACGCTTGTCGAGTTCTCTCGCTGACGCTGGACCGATCGTCACAGGCTGGTCGTGCGGTTCTCAAAACCTCTGTGGCGAAGTACTAGTCGTCGAGCATGTTCGCGAG
>JAYVLW010000201.1:0-8288 GCA_043759315.1 Myxococcales bacterium | reverse complement strand
GTGATGCGCTTCCTCCAGGAAGCGCGCGCCGCCGCGAAGATCAATCACCCGGGCATCGTCACGGTGTTCGAGTGCGGCCAGGTCACCAACACCAACACGCGCGCCGACGGCACCGTCTACATCGCGATGGAGCTGCTCGCCGGCGAGAGCCTGGCGCAGCGGCTCAAGCGCGAGCGCTTGCTGCCACCCGCGATCGCGCTCGGCATCACGCGCCAGCTGTGCTCGGCACTCCAGGCCGCGCACGTGGCCGGCATCGTCCATCGCGATCTCAAGCCCGACAACATCTTCCTCGTTCCCGATCTCGCGATGCGCGACGGCATCCGCGTCAAGATCCTCGACTTCGGCGTCGCGAAGCTCGCCGACGGTCAGTTCGGTCCGAGCGGCGGCGTCCGCACGCACTCGGCGATGGTGCTCGGGACGCCGACGTACATGTCGCCCGAGCAGTGCAGGTCGAGCGCGAAGGTCGATCACCGCAGCGACATCTACGCGGTCGGCTGCATCCTCTACGAGCTGCTCTGCGGCGCCCGCCCCTACGACGGTGACGCCGGCGAGCAGATCGCGAAGCACCAGCTCGCGCCGGTGCCCGTCGCCCGCACCGTCAACCCGGCGATCCCCGCGGAGCTCGACGCGCTCGTCTCGCAGATGCTCGCGAAGACGCCCGACGAGCGTCCCGGCTCGATGGAGTTCGTCGACGAGGCGCTCGCGACGTTCGAGCGCGCGCCCACCCAGCCCGTGCTGCCGGCGCGCTCGCCCTCCAACCTCCCCGCGCCACCGCCGACCGCGATGGCGATGTTCGAGGCGGAGAATGCGCCGACCAAGGTGACCGCCGCCGGCCCGTCGCGCCGCTCGCTCGCCGCGGGGGCCGCCGGGGTGATCGTCCTCGGCGTGCTGCTCGGCGTCGTCTGCACGCGCGCGAGCAGCTCGTCGGAGCAGACGACCGCCGCCACGCCACCGCCGGCCGATGCCGCGGCCGTCGCGGTGGTCGCGCCCGATGCGGCCGTCGTGATCCCGGTGGCCGCGACGCCCGATGCGGCTCCGCCGAGCACCGATGACGTGAAGATCGAGTGCCTCAAGCTCGCGGCCGACAAGAAGTGGCGCGAGCTCATGGCCTGTACGGATCGCCTCGCCTCCGCGGATCCCGTGACCGCGACGTCATTGCGCACGAAGGCGGTCACGGAGAACAACGCCGAGACGTTTGCACGCAAGCTCGCGGACGCGCTCGCCGCGAACGAGCTCGAGCAGGCGAAGCTCGAGCTCGACAGGATCCCATCCGACTCCGTGTATCGCGCCGAGGCGAAGGCCGCGTACGAGGCCAAGGTCAGCAGCGTGGCGGCCGACGTCGCCGAGCAGGCCCGCGCCCTGGCCGCCGATCACAAGTGCGCCGAGCTCGATCGCCTCGTCGCGAAGGCCCACCGCGACGGCACCGATACCAAGCTCGGCAATCCGCGGTGCAAGCCGGAAACGGCAGCGATCAGCACCGCGACCACGACCAACGGATCGAACACCACGCAGACGCCACCGCCAGCGTGTGACGCCGATGCGTTGCGCAACAAGGCGCAAGACTACCTGTCTACCGGCATGGACGCCGCGGCGCTCGCTTCGTTCGAGGCTTCGATGCGGTGTCGCGCCGATTCGTCGTTGATCCGGTTCGCTTTCATGGCCGCGTGCCGCAGCAGGAATGCGGCCAAGGCGCGCTACTACTACGCGAAGATTCCCCCGGGCACAGTCACGAGCATCATCCAGATCTGCGTGCGCAACGGCATCGTGCTGCCGTGATCACCACTGCGACTGCGTCGCCCCGATGAACGCGTACGGATAGCCGAGGTCGAACGCCGAGGCCTTGTCGAGGACCTCGAGGTGCTTCGCCGACAGCTCGAGATCGGCGCCTGCGAGGTTCGCATCGAGCTGCTCGATGGTCCGCGCACCGAAGATCACCGACGTGACCTGCGGCTTCGCGAGCAGCCACGCGAGGCTGACCGCCGACGGCGTGGCCCCCGTCTCCGCCGCGACGGCGCGCACGGCATCCATGATGGTCCAGTTGCGCGGCAGATCGTAGCGCGTGAACCGCTCGGCCTTCTCGCCGAGCCGCGTTCCGCCCTGGGGCGGCTTGCCCTGCTCGAACTTACCGGTGAGAAAGCCGCCGGCGAGTGGCGACCACGGCAGGATGCCGAGGCCCTCCTCGCGGCACAGCGGCACGTGCTCGCGCTCCAGGTCGCGGACGAGCAGGTTGTACTGGGCCTGCAGCGTGACGTAGCGCGAGACGTGGTTCGTCCTCGCGAGCCAGAGGGAGTCCATCAGGCGATATGCCGCGTAGTTCGAGCAGCCGATGTAGAGGACCTTGCCGGCGCGCACCAGGTCGTCCAGGGCACGGAGGGTCTCCTCCTCGGGCACCGTGATGTCCTGCATGTGGATCTGGTAGAGGTCGATCCGATCGGTCTTGAGCCGCCGCAGCGAGTCCTCGCAGCACTTGATGATCCGGTAGCGCGAAGCACCGCTGCGATTCGGACCGTCGCCCATGGTGAACCGGAACTTCGTGGCGAGAACGATCTTGTCGCGCGCCTTGCGCTGTTCGATCCAGTTGCCGAGCACGCGCTCGCTGAGGCCGTCCTGCCCGTAGACGTCCGCCGTGTCGATGAAGTTGATGCCCTTCTCCAGGGCGCGGTCGAGCACGGCATGCGAGGTACCCTCGTCCGAGCCGACCTTGTGCATGAACGACTTCTCGTCGGCCTCGCCGAAGGTCATCGCACCGAGGCACAGGCTCGAGACCTTGACGCCGGCGGTTCCGAGGTTCCGGTATTTCATGGCCCGAACCTAGCAAGAAGTTCGTGATGTTTCGGTCAGCTGAAACAGATCCTTCCGTCGGAGCCGAGTTCGCGGTATCTCGTGGACACGATGTCGTCCGTGGCTGTTGCCGCCGCCAAGTCCTGGCGCCGCATCTACTTCAACCCGCTGGCCATCCCGTTCTGGGGCGTCCACATCCTCGCCGTCGTCGGCGTCGCGGTCACGGGGTTCTCGTGGTGGGGCGTGGCGCTCGCGCTCGGGCTCTACTGGCCGCGCATGTTCTTCGTGACCGGGGGGTACCACCGCTACTTCTCGCACCGCAGCTACAAGACCTCGCGGTGGTTCCAGTTCGTGCTCGCCGTGGGCTGCACGCTGACCGCGCAGAAGGGCCCGCTGTGGTGGGCCGCGCATCACCGGCAGCACCACAAGCTCAGCGACCAGCCCGGTGATCTCCATTCGGTGATCCAGCAAGGCTTCTGGTGGTCGCACATGGGCTGGATCCTGTCGAACGATCTCGAGGACACGGACTACTCGCGCATCAAGGACTTCTCGAAGTATCCGGAGCTGCGCTGGCTCAACAAGTACTGGATGCTGCCCGCGGTCGCCGCGGGCGTGGTGACGTTCTTGATCGGCGGCTTCTTCGCGCTGGTGTGGGGCTTCGCCATCGCGCAGGTGCTGTGCTGGCACGGCACGTTCACGATCAACTCGCTCTCGCACCTGTGGGGCGCCCGCCGGTACAAGACCGGGGACGACTCGCGCAACAACCCCGTGCTCGCCGTCGTCACGATGGGCGAAGGCTGGCACAACAACCACCACCACTATCAAGTGTCCGCGCGCCAGGGCTTCTTCTGGTGGGAGATCGACGCGACCTACTACGTGCTCCGCGCGCTGTCGCTGGTCGGCATCGTCCGGGATCTCCATGGTGTGCCCGCGCACGTCCGCGCCGACGTTCGCACCGACATGACCGCGACCGACGAAGCACCGGCGCAGCTCGCCGACGTGGCCTGACGTGCGCTTCCCGCCCGCGAACATGCAGCTGCGTCGGGCGCAGCTCGTGCTGATGCTCGCGGTGCTGATCCCCACCGTGATGATGGTCGCCATCGGCATCATCCTGCTCGCGATCGGGTCGAGCGCGACCACGATCGTCGCCGGCATCCTCGTGCTGACGTTCTGCACGAGCGGCATCACGGGCTACATCCTGGTCTCGATCTTCGTGGGCAAGGGCGCTTCGCTCGTCCGCGTGCAGAACGACTTCGTATCGAGTGTCTCGCACGAGCTCCGCACGCCCGTCACATCGATCCGCCTGTTCATCGAATCGCTGCGCACCGGGCGCCTCGAGGCGGTGGAGCAGGCCACGGTGCTCTCACTCCTCGGGCGCGAGACCGATCGGCTCGAGGCACTCGTCGACCGCGTGCTCGAGCTCTCGCGGCTGCAGACCAACCACTCGTACACGCGCGAGCGGGTGGACGTGGCGGCGCTGGTCGAGGAGTCGCTCGCCGCGTTCGACGCGCTGACGCTGACCACGCCCACGAAGGTCAAGGTCGACGTCGAGCCAGATCTGGTCGTGATCGGCGATCGGCCGACGCTCGTCCGTGCGATCGTCAACCTCCTGACCAACGCGTGGAAGTACACGGGCGACGACAAGCAGATCGGCGTCGCCGCTCACACCGCCGGCCGCTGGATCGAGATCACGGTGACCGACAACGGCATCGGCCTCGCGAAGGACGAGCAGAGCACGATCTTCGAGCAGTTCAACCGCGGGCGTGCGGCGAGCCAGAGCGGAGCGCCTGGCTCCGGTCTCGGCCTCGCGTTCGTGCGCGCGATCGTGCGCGGCCACAAGGGCAAGATCGACTTCACGTCGAAGGACGGCCTGACCACGTTCCGGATCCGCCTCAAGCGGCGCAAGCGCCAGCTCGCACGCACCGCGCTGGTCGCGGCACCGACGCTGAAGGAGGCGCATCCGTGAGCGGCCGCATCCTGATCGTCGAAGACGACGAGGCGATCGCGACCGGCCTCGCCTTGAACCTCAAGCTCGCGGGCCGGCCCACCTCGATCGCCCGCGACGGCGGCGACGCGATCGCGCAGATCGAGAACGAGGACTTCGTCCTCGTCCTCCTCGACATCAACCTGCCGAAGAAGAACGGTCTGGAGGTGCTCGCTGCGCTTCGCGGGACGGACAACCTCGTGCCGGTGATCGTGCTGTCTGCCCGTGGCGGCGAGTTCGACAAGGTCGCCGCACTCAAGCTCGGCGCCGACGACTACGTGACGAAGCCGTTCGCGCTCGCCGAGCTCCTGGCGCGGATCGAAGCGGTGCTCCGTCGCGTCCCGCCGACCGTCGCCACCCCGGTCCGTGCACCGGCTCCGGCTGGTGCGCCCCTCCGCTTCGACGATGTCGTGATCGATCTGGGCCAGCGCCAGGTCACTCGCGGCGGCGTGGAGGTGAAGCTGACCCACCTCGAGCTCGAGCTGCTCGCCTTCTTCGTCCAGCATCCGAGCCAGGTGTTCTCCCGAGCGCAGCTGTTCCAGCTCGTGTGGGGCCAGTCCGCGGGATCGGTCCGCACCGTCGACAACTTCGTCGGCCAGCTCCGGAAGCGGCTGGAGGCCAACCCCGAGCAACCTCGCTACTTCATCACCGTACGCGGTTCAGGCTACCGGTTCGATCCCTGACACACGGCAAGCCGCGCGACATGGATGTCCTGGCAATCGGGCAACCGTTGACCACGCGGGCCCCAAGTGCCTGGATCGGCACTCGGTCCAGTGGCACGACCAGTGCTCTTGCCTACATCCATGAACCGCAGCCTCCTCTCGCTCTCCCTCCTCGCTGTTCCACTCGTAGCCTGCAACACGGCCGGTGAACGCGCCGATACCGGCGAGTGCCCCGCGGGCGAGGTCTGCTCGGCTGCCACCCCGCGCGGCCTCCACTTCATCGGCGTCACGCTCGCGGACGAGCTGATCGCCGGCAACGGCCCCGCGGCCACCGCCGTCGGCGGCACGCAGGAAGTCGCCCTCGAGTACGACCGCGGCGACGGCATCCGCGTCGCCATGAACCTCGCGTACGACGCGGACGACGACGGTGGCCTCGGGGTCAGCGTGGTCGGGCACTCGGGCTCGGTGGTCACCGTGAAGGGCGCACGCAGCCGCTCCAACTACCTCCGCATTGTCGAACCGGGGACCGGCGAGCTCTACGATCGCTACACCCTGACGGGCGCGGCGCTGAAGCAGATGCGGCTCATCGGCACCGAGTTCGAGTCGCTGCCGAGCAATCGTCCCGACCTCGTGTTCGCGACCGGCGACCAGGAGATCGGCGTCGCGCTGGTCGGCGACGTTCAGGAGACCAGCGGGACCACCGCGGAGCGCATCGTCGACACCTCGATGATCCTCGACCTGCCTGGATCGATCCGCACGTCGTGGGACTCGGTCCGTATCGCGAACGCACAGGTCGGCACCTATCCGCTCGTCGTCACGGCGGGCGACAAGCCAGCCGCGACGCTCCCGATCGAGGTCGTTGCCGCGGCCGACGCCATCGCGGTGATCGGGCCGCAGCCCACCGTCCCCGCGAACTCGAGCACCACCGTCTGTTTCCAGGCCACCCACGGAACCCGCTACATCTACGGACTGACCTGGACGTTTCACGCGAACGGTATGACCCGCGTCAACGGCAAGTCCGACATCCTCCGCAACTGCGTCGGCGTCTCTTCGCAGGGCATGACCTCGGGCTCGATCCCGGTCACCGCCGCAGCGGGTGGCCAGACCTTCGCGGTCAACGTGCTGGTCGGCCAGTCGACGCGCTCGCTCACCGATCTCGCCCCGAGCACCGCCGCGGTGACGCGCAGCGTGCCCACCGAGGGTGACCGCGCGAGCATGTGAGGCTACGCTCGGCCCATGGCCGAGACGGTGTTCACCAAGATCCTCCGCGGGGAGATTCCCTGCCACCGCGTCTACGAGGACGCCCAGGTCCTCGCGTTTCTCGACATCAACCCGATCGCCCGCGGTCACACGCTGGTGATCCCGAAGGAGCCGGCCGCGACGCTCGACGCTCTGTCGGACGACGCGGCGGCGGCCGTCGGTAGGGTGCTGCCGCGGATCGCGCGTGCGGTGCTCGCGGCGACGGGGACGGAGAGCTTCAATCTCCTGCAGAACAACGGGGCCGACGCGCACCAGGCCGTGTTCCACGTCCACTTCCACATCATCCCCAAGCACGACGACGGCAGCGGCCTCGAGCTCGGGTGGAAGCCCGGAAAGCTCGACGACGGCCCGGGTCTCGCGAAGGCGATCGCGGGCAAGCTGTGAGAGCACGCCTCCTCGTTCTCGCCGCCGCGCTCTCGCCGGTCCTCGGCGGCTGCCTGATGACGCGATATCTCGCGCAGGCCGGGTACGGTCAGCTCGAGCTGCTGTCGAAGGCAAGACCTATCGAACAGGTGGTCGACGATCCGAACACCCCGCTGCGCACCGCGGTGCTGCTCGCCGAGATCCCTGCGATCAAGCAGTACGGCCGCAGCTACGGCCTCAAGATCAAGCGCAACTACAACACGTACTCCGCGCTCGGCCGCCCCGCGGCGGTGTGGTTCGTCGGCGCCGCCGACCCCGTCGCCTTCAAGCCGCTCAAGTGGTGCTTCCCGATCGTCGGCTGCTTCGCGGGCCTCGGCTGGTTCGACGAGGACGAAGGCGTCAAGCACAAGCTCGACCTCGAGGCCCGCGGCTACGATGCGATCGTCCGCCCCGCCTCCGCGTACTCCACGGGTGGCTGGTTCCCCGATCCGGTCCTCTCCACCATGCTCGGTGGCGGCGACGACGCCTTCCCCGAGCTCGCGAATGTCATCCTCCACGAGAGCGTGCACGCCACCGTGCTGGTCCCCGACCAGCCGTTCTTCAACGAGAGCCTCGCCTCCTACGTCGCCGACACGCTCACCGACCACTGGATCATCGACCGGTTCGGGCGCGGCTCCCCCGAGGAGCTGGCCTGGACACTCGGTCAGGCCATGCAGCTCCATCGGGTCGCGCGCACGCTCGATACCTATACCCAGCTCAAGAAGCTCTACGAGTCCACGGTGCCTCGCGACCAGAAGCTCGTGCAGAAGGCGAAGATCATCGATGAGCTGGTCGCCGACCTCCGCCTGCGCCGTCGCCCGAACAACGCGTCACTTACAGAAGCGCGCGTCTACAACGGCGGCGCCGCCGCATTGATCGTGGCGCACCGCGCGTGCGGCGACCTCCGCACGATGGTGCTCGCGGCAAAGTCGCTGACCCGCAGCGATTTTGCGAAGACGCTGCAGGATGACCTGGCACCGATCGGGAAGCTGATCGGCGCCCGGTGCGCCGCGCGCAAACAATAGCTCCCGAGTCAAAACTTGCCCCACGCCGGGCGCGACCCGCAGGATCGTTCTCTGATGAGGTTGCTTGCCATCGTCGTCGCCGTCCTGAGCCTGGCAACCCTCGCCGAGGCGCGCCCGCGCCGGCATACGCCGACCAAGAAGCGCGTCGCCATCGACACGCCGGCGCCGCGCGAC
>JAYVLW010000200.1:0-3658 GCA_043759315.1 Myxococcales bacterium | reverse complement strand
CTGCTCGTGGTGGCGAGCGTCGGCGCGGGAGACGACGGAACCAACCGACTGCGTGTGGTGCGCGTTGCGACGAGCGCATCGGGGGTGACGCTGCGATCGTCCTCGGCGCCGTTCGTTCCGGAGATCATGCACGCGGAGGTCGAGCTCGACAACGTGGCGATCGCGGAGGCCGACGTGCTACCGGGTGATGGCTATACCGACTACCTCAAACCGTTCCGCACCATCGAGGATCTGCACGTCCACGGCGCGCTCCTCGGCTATCTGATCGGGGTGGCGCGCCGGCGCTCGATGCCGCGCGATGTCGTCGAGACCCTCGTCGCCCTCGCGGTCGCCACCCGCGCGCTCGCCGACGCAGACACGAAGACCGAGGCAACGCACGTGGCGCTCGCCGGGTTGATCGGGCTGGTCACGCACGCGGTCGCGCAGGTCGAGGAGCACTGGTCACCTGACGGCGAGCGCACGCGCTGGGAGCGCGATCGGCCCCTGCTGCGGGTGGCGTCGGCGGCGCGCGCGGCCCGTCGCGAGCGTGCGTGGGCGGTCCTCGACGGCGTACGATAGGAAGACGTGGATCCCGAGGACGTCGAGACGCACACGGTGCTGCCGAAGCCGCCGGGCAAACGGCTGTTGCCGTTGCCGTTGCTCGATCGGGGCACCTGCGTCGGCCGCTACGTGATCCTGGATCGGCTCGGAGTGGGGGGCATGGGCATCGTCTATCGCGCCTACGATCCGGATCTCGATCGGCGCGTGGCGCTCAAGCTCGTGCGCGCGGTGACGAAGGAGACCACCACGCGGATGATCCGCGAGGCGCAGGCGCTCGCGAAGGTGTCGCATCCGAACATCGTCCAGGTGTTCGACGTCGGCATGTTCGGCGAGACCGTGTTCATCGCGCTCGAGCTCGTCGAGGGGCGGACGCTGTGGGACTGGTGGAAGGAGACGAAGCCCACGTGGCGCGTGCTGCTGCCCTACCTGATCGAGGCGGGGCGCGGGCTCGCCGCGGCGCACGCCGCAGGGCTCGTGCACCGCGACTTCAAGCCGCAGAACGCGGTCGTCGGCACCGATGGGCGCGTGCGCGTCCTCGATTTCGGGCTCGCGCGCGTGGGCTCGACGCCTGCCGAGGACGAGGAGCTCGCGGATGATGGCAACGGCGAGGAGGCCGAGTCCGAGGACGCGACGATTCCCGTGGCCCGCAGCGGATCGTCGCTGCCGCAGGTGGTGGTCAGCCGGATCACCGGCACGCCGTTCTACATGGCACCGGAGCAGCGGAAGAGAGGAGTGCTCGATGCGCGCGCGGATCAGTTCGCGTTCGGCGTGTCGTGCTGGGAGCTGCTCTACGGGCAACGCGCGTTCATCGGCGACAACGTCCAGCAGTACGCCGAGGCGTCGACGAGCGGAAGGTTCCGTCCACCGCCGGCGCGGAGCGATACACCGGCGTGGGTGCGGCGCGTCCTGATGCGCACGCTCGCGACGTCTCCAGCCGATCGCTTTCCGGCGATGGACGACGTGCTCGCCGCGCTGGCCGCCGATCCCGCGCGCCGGCGCCGCAAGCTCGTCGCGGGAGGCCTCGCGGTGCTCGCGACTGCAGGCGTGATCACCACGCTCGCGATACGCGGCTCCGCGCCGGCGCCGTGCGAGGACTCCGCCCGGCACCTCGACGGCGTGTGGGACGCGACGGTCGCCGCGCGCCTCGAGCAGGCGTTTCGCGCGACAGGGGCGAGCTTCGCACCGGAGACCGCCCGGAAGGTGCACGTAGCGCTCGATCAGCGCGCCAGCGCGTGGACCGGCATGCATCGGGAGGCGTGTCGCGCGACGCGGGTGAGCGGCGAGCAGAGCACGGAGCTCCTCGATCTCCGCATGGGCTGCCTCGCACGTCGACGCGACGAGTTGCGCGCACTCGTGGGGCAGCTCGTCGCGAACCCGGACTCTGCACGCGTGGCTGCCGCGGTGGAGGCGGTGGACCACCTGCCGTCCGTCGCCGCGTGCGCCGATCGCGAGGCGCTGACCGCTGTCGTTCCGCTCCCCGACGATCCTGCCGAGCGCGCCGCGATCGAAGCCACGCGAACGCAGCTCGCGGACGTCCGTGCCCTCCGGGAGACAGGGCAGTGGCCACTCGCGCGTACGCGCGCGGAAGCAGCGCAGCAGCGTGCGCGGCAGATCGGCTGGGTCCCGCTGCTCGCGGAGGCAGGACTGTTGCGCGGCCTGGTCGAGCGCGACGTGGGCAACTTCGCCGCCGCGGAGGCCGCGCTGACCGAGACGGTGCAGGCCGCCGCGCGGGCACACGTCGACGGTGCGAGCACCGAAGCGTGGGCCGAGCTCGCATCGGTCGTCGGGTACGAGCAGGAGCGCGCGGTCGAGGGACTGGCGCTCGTCAACGCGGCGGAGGCGGTGGCGTTGCGCGCCGATGCCACGCCGCGCGAGCTCGCCAGCGTGGCACACACGCGCGCACTGATCTGGTGGACCAAGGGCGATCCGGAGGCCGCGCTGCGCGAGGCCGCGCGCGCGCTCGACCTGTACCGCAAGGAGGAAACGCCGGACGAGCTCGAGATCGCGGACGTGCTCAACACGATCGGTGTCGTGCGTTCGGCGCAGGGCGACTACGTTCGCGCCGAGCAGGTGCATCGGCAGGTGCTGGAGCTCCGCCGCACCACACTCGGCGAGGGGCACCCGAAGCTCGCCGACTCCCTGGATAACCTCGGGGTGGACCGCTTCCACCAGGGCGCGGTCGGCGAAGCGCGCGTCGACTACGAGCAAGCGCTCGCGATCCGCGTGGCGGCGCTTGGCCCCGAGAGCCGGGACGTGGGCACCTCCCACAACAACCTCGGCGGCCTGCTCATGGAGACCGGCGATGCGCGGGGCGCTGCCGAGCACCTCGCCGCGGCGCTGCGCATCTACGAGAAGGCGCTCGGCAGCAAGCACGGCGACCTCGCGATCCCGCTCTCGAACCTCGGCGAGCTGGCGGCCAAGCGCGGCGCGTTCGACGAGGCCATCGCATTCTGCACGCGCGCGCTGGCGATCGACGAGGCCACCGCGCCGACCGATCCGAAGCTCGCGTACGACCTCGTGTGCCTCGGCGAAGCGGAGCTCGGGCGCAAGGCTCCGCAGGCCGCCAGGATCGCGCTGGAGCGCGCGCTCGCGCTCCGCACCGATAGCCCGGGAGACGCGGGGGAGCTTGCCCGCACGCGGTTTGATCTGGCTCGCGCGCTGTGGCAGCTCGGATCACATGCGCGGGCGAAGGAGCTTGCCATCCAGGCACGCGACGGATTTGCCGCTGCCGGCGACAACTGGAAGGTGCGCGCCGCGCAGACCTCCGCGTGGATCGACCGCCCGGAGTAACCGGCGCTTCACAGCGGGCCGCTAGATCGGTGAATTCGCGCGTGCGGCCCCCAGGTCCCGGCATTGCATTCGCATCACCTCGTGAAGCTCGCACTGGCGCTTGCCGCTGTCCTCGCCTCTGCGGGGACCGCGGTCGCTGCCCGCTGCGAGCCGGTCGAGATTCGCGAGGAGCACCCGGGGCGGCGAGAGCTGGCATCCGGCGCGGTTCGCGAGGCGGCGCTCGTCGATGGCGCGCTGGTGTGGATCTCCGGCGAGACGACCTGGCGGATGTCGCAAGACGGATGCCTCGAGCGGATGACCGATGGGGAGCAAGTGGCGCAACTCGTGA